>BEII01000093.1 GCA_002898935.1 bacterium HR32 | reverse complement strand
ATCTCCTCCACTGCCTTGCGGAGGTCCTGTAGGGTCACCCGGGTGGGGTCGTACTCCACCGTGGCCTGCTCCGTGGCCAGGTTCACCCGCACCTCCCGCACCCCGGGGAGGCCCTTCAGGGCGGCCTCCACGTTGGCCACGCAGGAGGCGCAGCTCATGCCTTCCACGGGCAGGCTCAGCCGTCGGCTCACCGTGGCCCACCTCCCGCCTGGAAGACGTCCAACAGCTCCGCGATGACCCGTTCCCGTTCCCGCGGGTCCTCGGACCGGATGGCGGTGGTGACGCAGTGGTGGAGGTGGCGGTCCAGGAGCATGGCGTTCACGCGGTCCAGGGCGCTCTGGATGGCCTTGGTCTGCTTGAGGACGTCGATGCAGTACGCGTCCTCCTCCACCATGCGGAGGACGCCCCGCACGTGCCCCTCGATGCTCCGGAGTCGGGCCAGGATCTCCTCCTTGGCCCGTGGGGCCAGGCCCTGGAACCGCCGCCCGTGGGCTGCCTTGGTGCTCACCGTCCCCCTCCCTCCCCCCGTGGGGGGGGTCTCCCCCACGGTACCGCGGACCGGGAGGGATGTCAAGCGGGGACAGCGCGCGGCGTCCCCGAGGCCTCAGAGGACCTTCCACCAGTAGCCCACGGTGTACAGCCCCGCCGCCACCAGGAAGGCGGCGGCGAGGCGGTGCACGTAGGGCACCACTGCCCGCACCCAGCGCATCACCGCGGCCTCGAAGAGGTCCACGGCGACCAGAGCCGCGGTCAGCACCGTCCCCATGCCGAACGCGTAGCCCACGAACTGCAGGGCGGCTTGTGCCACGGAACCCGTAGACAGGGTGCTGCCCACCACCGCGAGAAACACGGGCAGGGTGCACGCCAGGGAGCAGATCCAGTACGCCACGCCAAAGCCCACGGAGGAAGCGAGCCCTCCCCCGGGCCGCACCCGTTCCCACACGCGGCCCGCGCCCGGCAGCCCGAGTTCTCGGCCGGAGAGGGCGAGCCAAGTGCCCAGGAGGAAGAGTCCGGCTCCCACCAGGAACCCCCCGTAGGGAAACCAGCGGGCGAGGGCCCGGCCGCCCGCGTTCAGCACGAGGCCTGCGGCAGCGAACAGGGCCACGAAGCCGAAAGTCGCCAGGGCGCCCAGGGCGAGGGCACGGACAGCCCGGGAGCCGGGGGACTCCCCGGTGGGAGTTCCGCGGGCCAGGGCGTACGCGGCCAGGGAAGGCAGGAGGAGGATCCCGCACGGGTTCACGGCAGCCACCATGCCCGCGGCGAAGGCGTAGCCCACGGGAAGCCACGTCACCAGGCTGGCCAGCTGGCCCTGGGCTGCGTACAGCTGCTTGGTGGAGGAGATCAGCAACCCTCCCAGACCGAGGCCCAGGAGGACAAACCACATTCCCTGAGGGTCCGCGAGGACCCGGCGTCCGCGTCCGGCCTCAGCGTTCACGGACCCTCTCCCGGGCATCCCGGACGAGCGCTTCCAGCTGCGTGCGGTGGATGGGGCCCACCCACCGGGCCACCAGGAGCCCTCCTCCGTCCACCACGTACGTCTCGGGGATCCCCGTGACGCCGAACTCGATGAGGACTCTCCCCTGCGGGTCGGGCCCGTTGGGGTAGGTGACCCCGAAGGCCTGCAGGAACTGCCGGGCGGCGTCCTCCGAGTCCCACACGTTCACGCCCAGCAACACCACCCCGCGTCCCCGGAGGCTCTGCCACGCGGCTTCCAGCTCCGGCGCTTCTTCCCTGCACGGGGGACACCAGGAGGCCCAGAAGTTCACTGCCACCACCTGACCCCGGTGGTCCGCGAGGCGGAACACCCCGCCCTCGAACAGGGGCATCGCGAACGCAGGTGCTGGTCGCACCCGTACTTGCCCCGCGCGGCCCGTGGTGTTGATGGCAACCCCTCCGCGACCAGCCCCCTGGCCGCGGAGCCCGGAGGACAGGACCCAGGACAGGACAGCCACGGCCCCGAGGGTGAGGGCCACGGGAACCCACCGTCCGCTCAGGGCGATGGCCCCAGATGCATGGTCCCGCGCGGGTTCAGACATCGCCCCTCAGCTCGGCCGTCGCCCTCTCCGGGGGTCTTTCGGGCAACGGCTCGCGCGACCGGACACCTTGTCCTCCAGGCCCCGGAGCGCATGAGTTGTGCTGCATTCCCCGCGTCATGAGGTACATGGACAGCGGGCAGGCAAGTAGCGCGAGCACCACAAGCGCCAGCCACAGGAACTTCGGTGCGAGGAGCCACACCAACACCGCTATGATCCCAAGCCCCACCATGGCCCTCCAGTCCAGACAGACGGCACGGCCCCGGCGCGGCGTCCACTCCTCTTGTGGCCCCCAGGGGCGGGGATCCCGCAGCTGCGGGGTACCGGCGACCGAAGCCGGGAGGACGGAGCCGGGCCCGCCGGGATGGCGTCGCCCTGCGCGCGTGACAAGCCACATGGCCAATCCCATACCGAGCGGGCAGGCAAGGAGGAAGAGGAGCGGGATCAAAGACTCCATCATCTCACCTCCCGAGTTTCACGCAAGTCCAACCGGGCAGTATAGGGGGAGGACCCGTGCGGCCGTGGCGAGGGCATGCGGCACCGCCCCTACGGCGGCCACCAGGATCCCTCCCGCCAGAACCGTTCCTCCCGCAGCACAAGTCGGCCCCGTCCGACCGTGGAGGAGACGCGCCAGGCGTTCCTCCAAGACCCGTGCCGGAGCAGGTCCGAACGCGGTCAGAGCATCGGGCGGGCCCAGAGCGTGTTGCGCGACCCTGGCGAGAGCCGAGGCGAGGGACAGCGGGCGGCCCGTGATCTCGACCGCGAGGGCATCGGCCGTGAGCTCTTCGTCGGCTTCGAGGGCTTCAAAGGCGTACCAGGCGGACGGGAGGTACCAGGTGGCATCCCGGAGCAACCGCGCGGCCCAGAGGACCTGAGGAGCGCGCCGGGCAAGGTGCGCGAGCTCGTGGCTCAATACGGCCTGGAGCTCCTCGGGGTCGAGGTGCTCCTGGAGCCAACGGGACACCACCACCGTCGGCCGAGGGAGCCAGCCCGCGGCGGAGAGGGGGGATGCGCTTTCGAGGATCCGCAGCTCCGGAGCTGGAAGGTGGAAGCGTAGGGCGAGGGCTCGGAGGCTTGAGCGGATCTGCGGGTCCTCAAGCGGGGGACAGGTTCGCAGGATCCGCTGAACCGTGTAGATCCGGGCTACGTTCACCACCACGGCCCCGGCTGCGCTTCCTCCCACGACGGAGAGCAACCCGAGGGTCGCCAGGCGATCCCAGCCCACAAACGCCGCGCAGGTACTCCAGAACCGAGGGATCACGTGCGCGGTGGCGAGGGCGAGGACGAAGGCCGGAAGGCCCAGGCCCACCAGGGCCGTCGGACGGCGCCCGCCCACCGGAAGCCACCGGAGGATCCAGGCGGTTCCGCCGCCCACGAGGGCGGCAACGGCGAAGGCAGTGAGCAGGAACTGCGCGTGCGTCATTGCCCTGCGCGGCGGCGACGCCGGGCCTCCTCGGTGAGGCGCAGGAGGCGAGCCCGGGTCTGGGGGTCCACGAGCTCTCGCAGGCGGTCTGCAGTGGCCCCGCGGAAGTTCGCGAGCAGCCGTTCCAGCACCCGGCCCACGAACCGGTCAATGAAGGCCTCCCGGTCGAGGGTGGCCCGGTACACGTACGCGGGTTCGCGGCGCTCCGCGGTGAGGAGGCCCTTACGGGCCAGGCGTGCCATGGTGTTCATCACCGTGGTGTAGGCGATCCGGCGGCGTGGGTACAGCGCCTCGAAGACCTCCCGGACCGTGAGCGCTTCGTTCGGGGGCCGGGACCAGATGAGCTCCATGATCTCCGCCTCAAGATCTCCTAGGACGGCCCGGATCCCGGGCCGGTCCAGGCGCAGGGTGGTGATCTCGGGGCCTTTCGGCTCGGTCACGGCGCCAACACCCTCCCCCTGGACACGAGGGTGCGGAGGGTCTTCCCCCCGTCCACGGATCGGTACAGGTCTGCGGAGAACGTGCTGAGGTACAGCACCTTCGGGTCTGAGGGGTCTAGCGCCAGATGCCCGACCGCGTCCTGTTCTCCGAGGAAGAGGCCAAGGGAGCTCCAGGTCCTGCCGCCATCAGAACTCCGCAGGAGCCCTAGACCACTCGCCGCGGCGTAGGCGTACGCCCACTGTGGGTCCCCGGGATGGAAGGCGAGGGCCGTGACGGGGACGCGGGCGAGCGGCCCGGCGGTCGGTTGCCAGCTCTCCCCGCCGTTGGGGCTCACGAGGAGCCCTTGGATGGTCCCCGCGTACACCAGCCTGGGATCTCGCGGATGCACGGTGAGGAAAAAGAGGCGATCCAGCCCCTGCTCCCCGAGGTACGTCCAGCGGCGGCCGCCGTCCAGGCTGCGGTAGAGCCCGGTGCGCCCCGTTACGTTCCAGCCGTAAAGCACATTGGGATCCGAGGGGCTTTGGGCCATGGCATGGAAATCGGCCTCACCGGCCAGAGCGAGCGGTTGCCAGGTCAGCCCGCCGTCGCGGCTCACTTCCACGCCCAAGGGATTCGGACGTCGGTCACGGGGTCCCGGGTGGCCGCTGGTGAGGAGCACGCCGGGCTGCCGGGGATGGACGAGGAACCCCATGAGATCGTAGGTGTGGGCGCCGACCCGCTCCCACCGGCCCTTACGGAGACGGAGCAGTCCCCCGTGCGCGCCCACCCACACTGCCTCCGGCTCAAAGGGATCCACGGCAAGGCCGTGGATGTGCGGCCCGGGAATCTCCCGAACTTCCGCGGGAACGCGACCCCCCATGGCCTGGTATGCGAGCCATCCGCCCGCGGCGAGCGGGACGGTCAGCACAAGCACCCACCAGGTGGTGGGTGTCTTGGTCCGTGCCCCTCTTCGAGTCTTTGCCATGCCCGCTTACCGGCTGGGACCGGGCATCATGGGCATCATCCCCCGCATCCCGTCCTCCATCATGCACTGCATTTCGGAGTCGGGGCACATGCTTTGGTGCAGCTGCGGGTCCTCCATGGCCCGCAGACACGCGTCCATCATGGATCCAGCAGACTGCGGCGGTGGGAGGGGCTGCGCCCCCTGCCCAGCGGGCGCAGGACCGTGCGCCCAGACCAGCCCAGCGGCCAGAAGAAGGACGGCCACGGATAGAGTCAGCCAGGGCCAGGTTCGCATCTGTGCACCTCCCATTGACAGGCTATACCCCCCAAATGCTACCATGGTTTGTAGTACGACCGCAAGAGGTAGAAATATGGTGGATCGGAGGACGTTTCTGCGCTGGCTGGGTAGAACTCCCGTTCTGGGGGTGCTGGCGGCTTTCACCTCGCC
This sequence comes from bacterium HR32, assembly GCA_002898935.1. GTDB lineage: Bacteria > Sysuimicrobiota > Sysuimicrobiia > Sysuimicrobiales > Sysuimicrobiaceae > Tepidifontimicrobium. The sequence goes on along the minus strand of BEII01000093.1, from coordinate 1,574 downwards.
CCTGCTGCGCTACCTTAAGCCGAATCTGGAGCCCGGCCTGGGGATCCCGCGGGGGAAGGCGCCCGACCTGGCGGGGGGCGACCTGCCCAAGGGGGAGCTCCTCCCCATCGCCACCCTGGAAGAACTGCGGGAGCCGTGGTCCAGCAAGTTCTTCTTGTTCACCCAGAAGTACCCGCAGTACACGCCGGAGCTGTTCAAGGCGGCCACGGTGCCCGGGGTGGCCATCAAGCTGCCGTGGAAGCTGAACTTCCCGGGGTACAAGGGAGGCAAGGAGCCCACGGACATCGTGATCTTCTCCCGCATCTGCCCGCACCTGGGCTGTATTTTCAACTACGTGCCCAACTGGCGGGAGGTGACCGCGGGATACGGAGGCTACGTGCCCCCGGAGGATCGCCGCCACGGCCTCATGGCGTGCCCCTGCCACCTGTCCATTTACGACCCCGCGGACCGGGAACGGCCCGGCCGGGTGCTGTCGGGCCCCGCGCCCCGGCCCCCCTTCTACTTCACCTACGAGATCCGGGACGGTGTCCTCGTCGCCACCGCGGTGGAACCCGGTGGCATAGCCTGAAGGCACCAGGCCCAGAGCAGTGGAGAAGGGATGGCTCGGTGAGAGGGCTCACGGGACCGGGCACCCGTTTAGCAGCACCTCGTAGGACACGGGGGCGGAGGCCCGGAGCATGGCCGACACGGAGCAGTAGCGCTGCTGGGACAGGCTCACTGCCCGGACCGCCTGGTCTGGCCGGAGGCCCTCTCCGTCCAGGTGGTAGCGCAGGTGGATGCGGGTGAACACCCGGGGGTGCTCGGAGGCCCGCTCCGCCTCGACCTCGATGTGCAACCCCGCCAGCGGGGCGCGCATGCGCTGCAGGATGGCCACCACGTCCATCCCGGTGCAGCCCGCCAGGGCCAGGAGCACCGTCTCCATGGGGGCAGGGCCCGCACCGGCGCCGCCGTGCTCCGGGGTGGCGTCCATGACCCACCGGTCTTTCCACGAAAAGCGCATCCCTCCGTCCCAACGCACGTCTACCTGCACCTCTCCTCCCTCCTCTCCTGGGCGCGGTCTTCCGCGGAGTCCCGCCGGAGTCACCTCCTCCGGAGGAGGCGGCAGCACCCGCGGGGGGGCGCCCACGTTCCTTCGGGTCTTTCCGTCCGGTACAATACGGCATATGGAGCTCAAGGTGGTCCGGGTCGAAAAGCCCGATCCCCTGAACGTGATCCTCGGGCAGGCCCACTTCATCAAGACCGTGGAGGACCTCCACGAGGCCCTGGTGACCGCGGTCCCCGGGATCAAGTTCGGGCTCGCGTTCTCGGAGGCCTCGGGGAAACGGCTGGTCCGGCGGTCCGGGACGGACCCGCAGCTGGTGGAGTTCGCGGTCCGCAACGTGCTCGCCATCGGCGCCGGCCACACCTTCCTCATCGTGTTGGGGGAGGGCTACTACCCCATCAACGTCCTGCACGCGGTGAAAGCCTGCCCGGAGGTGGTGCGAATCTTCGCCGCCAGCGCGAACCCCCTGGCGGTGGTGGTGGCGGAGGAAGGAGAACAGCGGGCGGTGCTGGGCGTGATGGACGGGTTCCGG
>BEII01000092.1 GCA_002898935.1 bacterium HR32 | reverse complement strand
GCCGACCAGGTCCACCTCAGGCCCGCAGGTGCTCACCGCGTCTCTGCAGAGGGCGACGGTCATGAGCCGCACGGGGGCCGCCACGTCCCCCCCCCGGTCCGCCCCCGCGGGCGCGACGTCCTCCTTGGTGCGCAACTTGATCCCGTCCGCCCGTGGCTGCAGAAGCCCCCAGGGGCCCACCCGGTTCGGTCCGTAGCGGACCTGCAGCCGTCCGAGGAGCTTCCGCTCCAGCAGGACCTCGTACGCGGTGGCCGTGAGGAGGACAAACACGAGCACAGCGCTCTTCAGCACCGCCTCCGCCACCAGCGCCGTCACGATCCCACCTCCCGAGACGGCACCAGGGCCCGCAACCGCACCCGCAGCCCGGGAGCGCCGAACGCCGCCCGCGGGATCTCCAGGAAGCCCACCGGGACGAGCACGTGGCCCGGCTGGGCTTGGTCGGCCACGCGGGCCCGCAGGCGTACGGCCCCGTCGTCCACCTGGAGCTCCACCTCCGCCCCGTCCGCCACGCCGAGCCGCGCTGCGTCCTGAGGGTGCACCACCACCGCGGGCGACCCGCTCAGCTCGGGTAATCCCCGGCAGCGTGAGGCCATCGCGCCCTGCCGGAACAGGGGCGCAGCAGGCACGACCACGAGGGCGTCCGGCAATCCGCCTGCCCCGTCGTGGCTGGGTCGCACGTCCACCCGTGGCTTTGGGCGCGGGAGAGGGTAGGGTACGTCCAACTCCAGTCCCGGGACCGCGCGGCGCATCTCCTCCCACACCGCGTCTGTGGAGGGGTACGCCATGGGGCGGTCCACTAGCTGGGCTAGCGACTGGATGACGTCCGCGTCCGCCCGGGCCCCCGCCGGGCCGGGGCGGGCCGGCCGAACCCGCTGCGGCCGCGCTTCCAGGTTCGCCACCGTTCCTTCCCGTTCGAACAGGCTGAGCGCGGGCAGGACCACGTCCGCCTGGCGCGCGGTCTCGGTCCAGAACAGCTCGGTCACCACGAGGCACCGCAGGCCCGCGCGCGCACGCTTCCACAGCTCACCGTCCGGGAAGTCACGCGCGGGGTCCGCGCCGGCTACGTACAGAACCCCGAGCTCTCCCCGGGAGGCGGCCGCGAGCATGCCCGCCGCGCTCAGCCCGGGTTCACTGGGCGGGCGGAAGCCCCACAACGCCTCAAGCCGCGCTTGGGGTGCAGGGTCCTGCAGGGAGGCCAGGCCCGGGAGCGCGTCCGGGACCATGCCGGCCACACTGGCTCCCACCGCGCTGCCCTTACCCCGCAGCAGCCACAGGGTACCGCCGCACAGGCTCTGAAGGGCCTCCACCGCCGCGAGCACCCGGTCTGGCTCCGGACCGTCCAGGCTCAGCCGGCCTACCGCGAACAACACCGGGCTTGCGGAGGCGAGCGAAGACGCCGCCCGACGCAACGCTGCTTCCTCTACCCCGGCCGCGGCGCAGGCGGCCTGGATGTCCACGTCTGCGAGCGGTCCCAGCCCTTCCCCCCGCGTCTCGGCCACGGCCCGCGCGAGCGCGTACAGCACGTCTGCCTCGGCACCGTACGCGGCCACGAAGGAGTGCGCCAGGTACGGCTCGACCTCCAGCCGCTTGGGAGCGATCGCGAAGCCTACGGTTCCCCGGTCCAGGGCACGCTTGGCGCGCAGCCACAGCACGGGGTACTCCTCGGTCAGGTCGCAGCCCACCAGCACCAGGGCTCCCGCCCCGTCCACCGTGGAGAACCCGCCCGGCGCGCCCCAGGCGTAGCGTCGGCTGTCGGGTGCGAAGCGGCTGTCGGCCCGGCTGTCCAGGTGGTTGCTGCCCAGGGATCGGAACAGCTTGGACAGCAGGTAGGACTCCTCCAGGGTCAGCCGCTCTCCGCCCAGCGCACCCACCCGGGGTGCGGCCTCCCGCAGCGCGGCCGCCACCGCCGCCAGGGCCTCCTCCCAGGTCGCTTCCCGCAGCAGGCCGCCCTCGCGCACGTACGGCGTCCGGAGCCGGTCCGGGTGGTTGGTGTAGTCGTACCCGAAGAAGCCCACGTCGCACAGCCACACGTCGTTGACGGCGGGAGCCTCCCGCGCCCGGACCCGCACCACCTCGCCTCCCCGGGCGTCCACCCACGTGGCACAGCCGACCCCGCAGTGGGTGCACACGTGGGGGGCGGGGCGGTTGTCCCACGGCCGCGCCCGGAAGCGGTACACGCCGCTCGTAAGCGCACCCACGGGGCAGATGGCGATGGTGTTCCCGATGAACTTGCTCGGCCGCTCCTGGGTGACCGGCGGGGTGTCGATGTGGGTCCGGTAGCCGCGGTCGTGGCCCTTGAGGGCGTGGTCGCCCGCCACGATCTCCCCGAACCGGGTGCACCGCCAGCACATGATGCACCGCTCGCGGTCCAGGGTGAGCACCGGGCTGAGCGGCACCGCCTTCGGGAAGTGCCGCTTGGGCTCCACGAACCGGGACGCGCCGGGCCCGTACTTGAAGGTGTTGTCCTGCAGGGGGCACTCCCCGCCCTTGTCGCAGATGGGGCAGTCCAGCGGGTGGTTGATGAGGAGGAACTCCAGGATCCCGCGCCGGGCCTCCACCACGGTTGGGGTCTCCGTCCACACCACCATCCCCTCCTGCGCCTCCAGGGTGCAGGCGGTCTGCAGCCGCGGCATCTTCTCCACCTGCACGAAGCACATGCGGCACGCGCCGAGAGGCGGCATGCGGTCGTGGTAGCAGAAGATGGGGATTTCGATCCCCAGCCGGGCCGCGGCATGGTACACGGTGGTCCCCTTGGGGACCGTCACGGTCCGGCCGTCGATGGTGAGGGTAACCGTGGACATCGCCCTAGCCTCCCGGCGCGGGGGCGCCCAGGCGGAGGCGCACCGGCATCTCCACCGGCTCCCGCGCGCCACGGATGTACGCCTCGAACTCGTCCCGGAAGTCCTCCAGCCCGGCCCGCAGGCTAGGGGGCACGCTCTCCCCGAGCGGGCAGAAGCACGTGCCGGTCATGTTGCGGGCCAAGCTGTCCAGCAGATGCAGGTCCTCGGGGCGGCCGCGGCCGTGCAGGATCCGTTCCAGGATCTGGGTGACCCAGACGGTGCCCTCCCGGCAGGGCGTGCACTTCCCGCAGGACTCGTCCCGGTAGAACTCGCACACCCTGGCGATCACCCGGACCATGTCCGTGGTCTCGTCCATCACGATGACCGCGCTGGACCCGAGCATGGACCCCAGCTTGGCCAGGTCCTCGTGCCGCAAGGGCACGTCCAGGTGCTGCGCGGTCAAGGGGCGGCTGGAGGTCCCCCCCGGGTAGAAGGCCTTGACCTTGCGGCCCCCCCGCATCCCGCCCGCCCGCTCGATCAACTCGCGGGCTGTGGTCCCGAGGGGAGCCTCCACCACCTGGGGACGGTTCACGTGCCCGCTCACCGAGTACAGTTGGGGCGGCCCCTGCGCGATCCACCACTCCGGGCCCTCGCGCACGATCCACGGCACGCAGCACAGCGTCTCCACGTTGTTCAGCACCGTGGGCTGGTTGTACAGGCCCATGACCGCGGGGAAGTAGGGCGGCTTGAGCCGCGGCATGGCCCGTTTGCCTTCCAGGGACTCGAGCAGCGCCGTCTCCTCCCCGGCGATATACGCCCCCGCGCCGGGGTGGACCACCACGTCCAGGGAGAAGTCGGTGCCGAGGATCCCCTCGCCCAGGAAACCCGCCTCGTAAGCCTGGGCGACGGCCCGCTCCAGGCGCCGCCGGCCCTCGTAGAACTCCCGCCGCAGGTAGACGTACGCGGTGCGCACCCCGTTGGCATAGGCCGCGAGTGCGATCCCCTCCACCAGCAGGTGCGGGTCGCCCTCGATGAGGGTGCGGTCCTTGAAGGTCCCGGGCTCTCCCTCGTCCGCGTTCACCACCAGGTACTTCACGGGCGCGTGCTTGGGCACGAAGGACCACTTGCGGCCCGTGGGGAAGCCGGCGCCGCCCCGGCCCCGGAGCTGGGACCGGTCCACGAGCTCCACCACCTGCTCCGGGCTCAGCTCCCGCAGCGCCCGCCGCAACGCCTCGTATCCGCCCCGGCGCACGTAGCCGTCCAGGTCCTTCTGGTCGGGTTCGTGCACGTGGCGCAGGAGGACCGTCACGGGAGCTCCTCCACCAGGCGCACCGCCGCCTCCGGGGTGAGGGGGCCGTAGCGCTGCTCGTCCACGATGGCGCAGGGCGCCTGGTCGCAGGCCGCCAGGCACTCCACCGCCAGCAAGGTCACCCGGCCGTCCGGAGTGGTCTGGCCCGCACGGATGCCCAGGCGCTCCTCCACCCGGCGCCGGACCTCCTCCGCGCCGGACAGCAGGCACGACACGTTGGTGCACAGCTGCACCACGTGCCGGCCCACGGGCTCGGTGAAGATCAAAGTGTAGAAGCTGGCGACTTCCGCCACGACCTCCACGGGCAGGTCCAGGAGCCTCGCCACCTCCGCCAGCGCCTCGGGTGGAACCCACCCCAGCTCCTCCTGTGCCCGCAGCAAGGCGGGCAGGAGGGCGGACTGCGCCACGGGGTAGCGGGCCCGCAGCGCCCGGATGTCGCTTTGCGCCCTTTCGGACAGCACCCTTCCTCCGGTCGGTGCGGCCACCGGCAATCCCTACCGGTCCACGTCACCCAGGACGATGTCGATGGACGCGATGGCGACCACCACGTCCGCCAGCATCCCGCCTCGGACCATGCTCGGCAACGCCTGCAGGTTCGAGAAGGACGGGGCCCGCACCCGCACCCGCACGGGCCGGTTGGAGCCGTCGGACACGATGTAGTAGCCCTTCTCCCCGCGGGGCGACTCCACGGCGGCGTAGACCTCGCCCTTGGGCGGGTGGATCCCCTCGCTCACCAGCTTGAACTGGTGGATCACCGCCTCCATGGATCGGACCAGCTCGTGGCGGGGGGGCAGGGCCACCTTGCGGTCGTCGGTGATCACGGGGCCGTCGGGGAGCCTGTCCAGGGCCTGGAGCACAATCCGCCTCGCCTGACGCATCTCCTCCATCCGGACCCGGTACCGGTCGTACGCGTCGCCCCGCTCCCCGGTGGGTACGTCGAACTCGAAGTCCTCGTAGGAGGAGTACGGGAACGCCTTCCGCACGTCGTAGGCGATCCCGCTGGCCCGCAGGGTGGGCCCCGTGACGCCGTAGCGCAGGGCGTCCTCGCGGCTCAGCACCGCCACGCCCTCGTGGCGCCGCCGCCAGATCAAATTGTCGGTGAGCATGGCCTCGTACTCGTCCAGCCGCCGGGGGAACTCGTCCAGGAAGCGCCGGACCGCGGGCGCGAACTCCTCCGGCAGGTCCGCCGCCACCCCGCCGATGCGGAAGTAGCCGGGCATCATCCGCTGGCCGGAGACCATCTCGGAGAGCTCCAGGATCCGCTCGCGGTCGCGGAAGCAGTACATGAGCAGGCTGGAGACGTTGAGGTCGATCCCCGTGGTGCCCAACCAGACCAGGTGGCTGGCGATCCGGTTGAGCTCGCACAGGATCACCCGGATGTACTGGGCCCGCTTGGGCACCGAAAGCCCCAGGAGCTTCTCCACCGCGGTGCAGTACGCCAGCTCCTCGTGGTAGCTGGACAGGTACTCGATGCGGTCCACCAGGGGGATGTTCTGGTGGTAGGTCCGGTGCTCCATCTCCTTCTCGATCCCCGTGTGCAGGTAGCCGATCACGGGCTGGCAGGAGACGATGACCTCGCCCTCCAGCTCCAGCACCAGCCGCAGCACCCCGTGGGTGCTCGGGTGCTGCGGACCCATATTGATGGTGAGCGTCTCCCGCGCGAGCGCCATGCGCCTCCCTGGGGCCTAGGGGCCCTCTCCCGGCGGGGGAACCCGGGGGACGATTTCGCTTGGCACCTTGGGCACGTGCCCCCGGAACTCCACCGGCTCCTCGGTGAGCGGGTAGTCGCGCCGGAGGGGATGGCCCTCCCAGTCGTCCGGCATGAGAATGCGGACCAAGTTGGGGTGGCCTTCGAACCGGACCCCGAACAGGTCCCAGACCTCCCGCTCGAACCAGTTGGCGCCCGGGAACACGGCCACGGCGCTCGGTACCGTGGGGTCGTCTCCGGGCGCGCGGGTTTTGACCCGCAGCCGCTCCCCGCGGCTCGGGCTGAGGAGGTGGTACACCACCTCGAACCGAGGCTCGGCGGGGAAGCGGTCCCACGCGGTGAGGTCGACGAGCATCTCAAACCGCCAGGGGTCCTCCCGGAGAGCCCGCAGCGCCTCCACCACCCGCTCCCGCCGGACCACCACGGTGGCGTCCCCGCGGAAGGCATGCGCTTCCAGGACGTCCTCGCCGAAGCGGTCGGCGAGGAACGCCTGCAGCAGGGTGGGGAACGCAGACCCGCTCACCGGCCCCCTCCCGCCCGGCCGCGCTCCCGGATCTTCTCCTGGAGTTTCATGAGGCCGTACAGCAGCGCCTCCGGCCGCGGCGGGCAGCCGGCCACGTACACGTCCACGGGCACGATCTTGTCCACGCCCTGGACCAGAGCGTAGTTGTTGTACACGCCCCCGCAGGAGGCGCAGTCGCCCATGGACAGCACCCACTTGGGCTCCAGCATCTGGTCGTAGATGTGGCGGAGGACCGGGGCCATCTTCTGGCTCACCCGCCCCGCGACGATCATGAGGTCGGACTGGCGGGGCGAGGCGCGGAAGGCCTCCATGCCGAACCGGGCGATGTCGAACTTGGAGGTGGTGGTGGCGATCATCTCGATGGCGCAGCGCGCCAGGCCGAACTGTACCGGCCAGACCGACGAGCTGCGCGCCCAGGCCAGCATGCGCTCCACCGTGGTGGTGAGCACGTTGCGCTCGAGTCCGCTCAGGTCCTCGCGGGTCAGGGTTGCCATTCGAACGCCCCCCTCCGCCACGCGTACGCGTAGCCCAGCAGCAGGACGCCCACGAACACCAGGATCTCCCAGAATCCAAGCCAGCCGAGCTCCCGGAACAGCACGGCCCACGGGTAGAGGAACACGGCTTCCACGTCGAAC
>BEII01000091.1 GCA_002898935.1 bacterium HR32 | reverse complement strand
CGATCTGCAAGCGCCGCAACACCCCTTCCTGCAGGCTCCTCAGGCCCACCACGAGGTCCGGCTGCAACTCCACCAACCGTTCCTCGTCCACTTGCACCCCGCCCACCTTCGGCCGTGTACGGACCTCGGGTGGGTAGTCGTCCGCCGACGAAACTCCCACCACCTGCGCGCCCGCGCCCACCGCCCACAGCACCTCCGTGACGCTGGGTGCCAGAGAGACCACCCGCTTGGGGGCCTGTGGAATGACCACCCGCGCGCCCATCGCGTCGGTGACCACGAGTGGCCACGTTGCCGCCGCCAGCAGGGGTAGGGCCAGAAGGACCGAAACGGCTCGGCTCACCACAGCGAATCCAAAGGCCGCTGCGCCGAACGCTCGGGCGGAGCGGTCAGGCGCCCCCCTCCGGGCCGTGTGCGGCTGCGGAGGCGGTACAGTTGGAACCCGAAGTCCAGCAGCCGGGCCGCGTCCCCGAAGACGTCCGGAGAGTCCAGGACCACGCCGACCAGCGTCCGGCCGCCCCGCTCCGCGGACGCCACCAGGGACGGCCCGGAGCGTGCGGTCCAGCCCGTCTTGACCCCGTTGGCACCGGGGTACGTCGCGAGCAGTCGGTTGCGGTTTTCGAGCACGCGCACGCCGTCCGCGGTCCGGTACGCGTACGTCCGGGTGCGGACGATCCTGGCCAAGGTGGGGTTGCCCAGAGCGGCCCGGGCCAGGAGTGCCAGGTCGTAGGCGGTGGAGCGGTGCTCGGGGTGGTCGAGCCCGTGAGGGTTCACGAAGTGCGTGTGGCGCGCGCCGAGCCTCTGCGCCTTGCGGTTCATCTGCGCGACGAAGGCTTCCACGCTTCCCGCGACCGCCTCCGCCAGCGCCACCGCGGCGTCGTTGGCGGAGTGCAGGAGCACCGCGTACAGCAGCTCCTCCACCGTCCGCCGCTCGCCGCTGCGCAGCCCCACCACCGCGCCCCTGCGCTGCGCCTCGGCCCTCCGGCTCACCACCACCTCGTCGGACAGGTCCAGAGACTCCACCACCAACAGGGCCGTGAGGATCTTCGTGGTGCTCGCAGGAGCCCAGGGGAGGCGGGCGTCGCGCTCCGCCAGAACACGCCCGGTCCGGGCGTCCACCAGCACGTACGCGCGCGCTCGCAGGTCCGGAGCCGCCTCCGCCCGGACCGCGACCGTCAGCACCGCCAGGAGTAGGGCGATCCAGCTCACCGCCCCTCCCCGTCCGACTCAGCTTCGCCCTGCCGGGCCGCACCTGCTGCCAGCGCGTCCTGCACCCTCCGCCCGGCCAGGGGCGGCAGGTCCTTCAGGTCGCGCAGGCCGAAGTGCCGCAGGAACAGGTCCGTAGTCCCGTACAGGATGGGGTTACCCGGCCCTGGTCTACGGCCCACCCCGCGGATCAGGTTGCGTTCCAGAAGCTTGCGAAGGTGGTGGTCGCTGCGGGCTCCCCGGACCGCCTCCACCTCCGCGCGCGTCACCGGCTGCCGGTAGGCGACCACCGCCAGCGCCTCCAGGGTGGCCCGCGACAGGGGCTCGGCCTGCGCGGAAACCAGGCGCGTGACGAACTCCGCGTACTCCGGCCGCGTGCAGAGCTGGTAGCCGCCGGCCACCTGCTGCACCATGAGCCCGCGGCCCTCGTACGACCGCGCCAGCTCCTCCAGCAACCGTTCCGCCTCGGCTTCGCTGACGCCCAGGGCATCTGCGAGCCGGCGCACCGGCACCGGCCCGCCGCTTGCGAGCAGCAGGCACTCCAGCGCGCACCGCAGGGTCTGGTCCGCCCGGGGCTCGCTCACGGATCCGCGCTACCCGCGTACAGGCGGATCGGGCCGAAGGGCTCCGCCTGGGCCACGCGTACTTGCCTGTGCCGCACGAGCTCCAGCAGCGCCAGGAAGGTGACGATGATCACAAGCCGGGAGCTCCCCGGCTCGAACAGCGCCTCGAACTCCACGCCTCCCGGCGCCTGCCGCAACGTCCTGAGGATGAACTGCATCCGGTCCGCGACCGTGACCCCTTCCGCGGGGATCTCTTCTACCTTCTGTTCCGCCCGCTCCAGCACGCGCCGGAAGGCGGCGAACAGGTCTTCCACCGTGACGCCCACGAGGGGCAGCTCGCCCGCCGACGCCTCGTCCGCGGGCCGCGTGAATACCCGTCGCTGGACGGCCTCCAGGGCCGCCAGCGCCTCGGCCGCCTCGCGGAACGCCCGGTACTCCTCCAACTGCACCTCCAGCCGCCGGGCCAGGTCTTCCCCTTCTTCTGTGGCTGCGGGCTCCTCGGGCTGCGGCTTCGGCGGGAGCAGGCTCTTGCTCTTGATCTCCACGAGGGCGGAGGCGGCCCACAGGAACTCCGTGACCTCCTCCAGGTCCAGGGGCTGGCGCAGCGTCTGCAGGTACCTCTGAACCATCTCCCCCAGGTGCACGTCCCGCAGGTCCACCTGGCCCGCGTGGGCCTTCTGCACGAGCTCGGTGATGGGGCCTTCGAAGCCCGCAACCCGCACCACAGGACCCCGGCGTTCCGTCACCTGACACCCTCCGAAAGATGCGACCTCACGCGCCCACCGCCCACCGGATCAGCCAGAAGACCGGAGGCCGAAGGAGCGGGCCGAGCCAGCCGGCGGCCACCAGCACCAGGAGGACGAGGGCGCCGTACGGCTGCACCCTGTTGAACGCCGCCTCCGCCTCTCCCCGCAGCAACGACCCGAGGATGCGGGAGCCGTCGAGCGGCGGGATCGGCAGGAGGTTGAACACCGCCAACACCGCGTTCACGTAGAGCATGCGCAACCACAGCTCCGCGACCCAGCCTCCGGCGGGAAGCAGGCCCAGGCGGTACACGAGGCCCAGCGCCGCCAGCAGGGTGACGTTGGCCAGCGGGCCTGCCAGGGCCACGAGCAGCATGCCCTGGCGCGGGTCGCGGAAGTGCCTGGGGTTGACGGGGACGGGTTTGGCCCAGCCGAAGCCCGCCAGCAGCAGCAACAGCGAGCCCAAGGGGTCCAGGTGCGCCAACGGGTTCAGCGTGAGCCGGCCGAGCCACCGCGGCGTGGGGTCGCCCAGCTGTACGGCCGCGTAGGCGTGGGCGTACTCGTGCACCGTGGCGGCCACCACGAGGCTCACCGCGGTGTACAGGAGCGGAAGCGGTTCCAGGCCGAGCACGCCTCACACCCGTACCGCTTCGGCGAAGGGCACGTCCAGCCGCACCAGGTCCTCGTACGTCTCCCGCCGGACCACCACCGCCGCGCGGCCTCCCTCCGCCAGGACCACCGCGGGCCGCGGGAACCGGTTGTAGTTGCTGGCCATGGAGTACGTGTACGCGCCCGTGGAGAACACCGCCAGCACGTCGCCGGGCCGTACCGCCGGCAGGTGCGCTTCCCAGATCAGCACGTCGCCCGACTCGCAGCACCGGCCCGCGAGGGCCACCACCTCCGCCGGCGGGTCGTCGGGGCGGGCGGCCAGCACGGCTTCGTAGCGCGCACCGTACAGGGCGGGTCTCGGGTTCTCGTACATGCCGCCGTCCGTGGCCACGTACGTCCGCACGCCCGGGATGCGCTTGACCGGGCCCACGGTGTACAGGGTCACCCCGGCGGGGCCCACTACCGACCGGCCGGGCTCCAGGAACAGCTTGGGGACCGGGTAGTCGAGCCGCGCGCACGCCGCCTGCATGGCCCGGGCCACGGCCGCTACGTACTCCTCGATGGACGGTGGCCGGTCGGCGCTCGTGTACCGGATGCCGAGCCCACCGCCCAGGTTCACCTCCTCCGCGACGAAGCCCGTCTCCGCCCGCACCTCTGCGGCGAAGTCCAGCACCGCCCGCGCGTTCTCCTCGAAGGGTTCCAGTTCCAGGATCTGGGAGCCGATGTGGCTGTGGAAGCCCCGCAGGCGCAGGCCCGGGAGTTCCAGCGTGTTCCGCACCGCGCCGCGCGCGGCGCCGTCGGGGATCCCAAACCCGAACTTGGTGTCCACGCCTCCGGTCTGGATGGCGCGGTGGGTGTGCGGCTCGATCCCCGGGGTCACGCGCAGCCACACGTCCACCACCCGCCCCGCCGCCCGGGCGATCCTGTCCAGCTCCTCGAGCTCGTGCAGGTTGTCCACGGCCACGCGGCCGACCCCGACCTCCGCCGCCCAGCGCAACTCTTCTGGCGTCTTGTAGTTCCCGTGGAACACCAGGCGGTCGGCGGGGACCCCGGCCCGCAGCGCGGTGTACAGCTCGCCCCCGGACGCCACGTCCAGCCAGAACCCGGCCTCATGGGCCAGCTGGCAGGTGGCCACCACGCACAGCGCCTTCGACGCGAACACCGGTTGCCCGGAGGGCGCGTGCCGTGCAAAAGCCTCCCGGTACGCGTGGAGGTTCGCCCGCAGGCGGTCGCCGTCGATCACGTGGAGCGGCGTGCCGAAACGCCGGGCCAGCTCCACCGCGTCGCAGCCGCCCACCATCAAGCGCCCGTCCGCACCGCGTGGGTACTCGTCGCGCACGCCTCACCTCCTCGCTGTGGCCGCCGCCAGGATAACAGACCACACTGGCGGCCGGAAACCTGCCGCGAGGGGCGTAGAATGGGCGTGAGGAGGTGCGCCATGACGGAGGCGGTGGTGCTGAGCGCGGTGAGGACGCCCATCGGACGGTTCCTGGGTGGGCTCGCGGAGGTGCCCGCCCCGAGGCTGGGCGCGGTGGTGGTCCGGGAGGCGGTGGAACGGGCCGGCGTCCAGCCCGAGGAAGTGGACGAGGTGATCCTCGGCAACATCCTGTCCGCGGGGCTCGGCCAGGCGCCCGCCCGGCAGGCGGCGCGGTACGCGGGGCTTCCGGACTCCGTGGGTGCTGTGACGGTGAACAAGATGTGCGGGTCTGGGCTCAAGGCCGTGGTGATGGCCGCGCAGGCCATCCGCGCAGGCGACGGTCAGGTGTACGTGGCCGGGGGTATGGAGAACATGAGCCGCGCGCCGTACCTGCTGCCCCGGGGCCGCACGGGCTACCGGCTGGGCCACGGGGAAGTCCAGGACTCCATGATCCTGGACGGGCTGTGGGACCCGTACCGGGACTGCCACATGGGGTCGTGCGCGGAGCTGCTGGCCGCGGAGTACCGCATCTCCCGCGAAGACCAGGACGCGTACGCGGAGCGGTCCTACCGCCGCGCCCTGGAGGCGCTGGACCGCGGCTGGTTCCGGGCGGAGACGGTCCCGGTGGCCGCGGACGGCGGCCGCGTGGAAGAGGACGAAGAGCCCCGGCGGGTGCGGTTCGACCGGATCCCCACCCTCAAGCCCGCCTTCGAACCCGAGGGGACGGTGACCGCGGCGAACGCGAGCAGCATCAGCGACGGCGCGGCCGCGGTGGTGGTGGCGGCCCGACCGGTGGCCGAGCGACTCGGTCGGCGTCCGCTGGCCCGCATCGTGGGCTACGCGCAGGCGGCCACGGCGCCGGAGTGGTTCACCATCGCGCCGGCCGCGGCCATCGAGCGGCTGCTGGAGCGGGTAGGCTGGCGCAAGACGGACGTGGAGCTGTACGAGGTCAACGAAGCGTTCGCCGCGGTGGTGCTGGGCGTGTGCCGGAAGCTGGGGCTGTCCCTCGAACCGGTGAACGTGCACGGCGGCGCGGTAGCGTTGGGCCACCCCATCGGCGCCTCGGGTGCGCGCATCCTCACCACCCTGCTGTACGCCATGGAGCGGCACGGCGCCCGGCGGGGCGTTGCGGCCATCTGCCTGGGGGGTGGCGAGGCGGTGGCGGTGGCGGTGGAGCGCGAAGCGTAGCGTCAGGTCAGGGGCACCCACTCCACGTACCGCACGCTGGTGTGCACGCCGGTGTAGTTCTCCGCCAGGTACCGGCGGGCGGCCTCGCTGCGGCGCAGGGCGCGGAGCTGTGCGCGCTGCATCCCCTCCTCGAACCGGTCGTCCAGCCGGTGGAGGATGCTCGTCATCCACCACGAGAAGTGCTCGGCCTGCCAGACGTGCTCCAGGCAACGCTCCGTGTAGGCTCTGAGTGCTGTCTCGTCTCCGGCCCGGTAGTAGTCCTGAAGCGCGCGGGCCAGCACCACCACGTCGCACACCGCCAGGTTTAGCCCTTTGGCACCCGTGGGCGGCACCACGTGGGCGGCGTCGCCTGCCAGGAACAGGCGCCCGTACTGCACGGGCTCCACCACCAGGCTGCGGAGGGGCGTGAGGCCCTTCTCCCGCACGGGCCCGGGCGTGAGGGAAGCGGCGCGGTCCACCCTCCGCGCCAGCTCCTCCCAGATGCGATCGTCCGGCCACCCGTCCAGGGACTCGTCCGCCCGCACCTGCAGGTAGTTCCGGGAAAGGGTGGGGGAACGCATGCTGAACAGCGCGAAGCCCCGCGGGTGGTTCACGTAGATGAGCTCGTGGGACGCGGGAGGCGCCTCCGCCAGGATCCCTAGCCACGCGAACGGGTAGGTCCTCTCGTAGACGCGGCGGACCGAGGCCGGCAGGCAAGCGCGCGTGACGCCGTGGGACCCGTCGCAGCCTGCCACGAAGTCCGCTTCCAGGGCGTCCTGGGAACCGTCGGGAGCCCGGTACACGACCCGCGGGCGGTCTTCCAGACCCTGTACCGCCACCGCCTCGCACTCGAACCACACCTCGCCTGCTGCCTCCAGGCGGGCGCGGATCAGGTCCTTCACCACCTCCTGCTGCCCGTACACCGTGATGGTGTGCCCGCCCGTGAGGGCCGGAAAGTCGAAGTGCAGCAGGGAACCTTCGAAGGCGAAGTTGACGCCCTCGTGCACCAAGCCCTGGCGGGCCATGCGCTCTCCGACCCCGCACCGAAGCAGGATTTGCCGCGTCCCGTCCTCTAGCACGCCGGCCCGAACCCGCTGTTCCACGTGTGCGCGGCTGCGGGACTCCAGCACCACGCTGCGGATCCCCACCTGGTGCAGGAGGTGGCTCAGCAGCAGGCCTGCGGGCCCTGCCCCCACGATGGCCACCTGGGTCCGCGGCATCCTTGACCTCCAGGCTACCGGGCTGCGGCGGCCTCCCAGGCGGTGGAGGGCACCCCGTACGTGTAGAAGTTC
>BEII01000090.1 GCA_002898935.1 bacterium HR32 | reverse complement strand
ATCGTGCGGGACCCGGCTGGCGTACCTACGGGGGTGCTGGAAGAAGCTGCCGCTTCCCTCGTGGCGGGGGCGCTCCCGCCCCCTTCCGAGGCGGACGTCGAGGCTGGCCTGCTGCGCGCGCAGGCGGAGCTCCACCGCGTGGGCGTGGCGTCCGCACACAACATGACGGGGCCTACGGAGGGCGCGGAGGCGTTCTATGGCCTGCAGCGGCTGCGGAGCGCAGGCCAGCTCCGGTTGCGGGTCGTCGCCGCCATCCCAGAGGCGCACCTGGACGCGGCCGCCCAGATGGGGCTGCGCGCAGGCCTCGGAGACGGATGGCTGCGGTTGGGGTTCGTGAAGGTGTTCGCGGACGGTACGTTGGGGTCCCAGACCGCGGCGATGTTGGATCCCTATAGCGGCCGACCCCACGACACGGGGATCGCGGTGCACACCCGGGAGGAGCTCATCGCCCTGGTGAGGCGGGCGTCGGAGGCCGGCTGGGCCTGCGCGGTGCACGCCATCGGCGACGGGGCGAACCGCTGGGCCCTGGACGCGTTCGAGGCGAGCCTCGAACACAGCCGTCGGCTCGGGTTGCGGCACCGGATCGAGCACGCGCAGCTCGTCCACCCGGCGGACGTCTCCCGGTTCGCGTGGCTGGGGGTGGTGGCTTCCATGCAGCCCGTGCACTGCCCTGCGGACCGCCCCCTGGCGGAGCGCTACTGGGGTGAGCGCTGCCGCTACGCATACGCCTGGAGGTCGTTGTTGCAGTCGGGTGCGGTGCTCGCCTTCGGGTCGGACGCGCCGGTGGAGACTCCCGACGTGCTGCGGGGTCTGTACGCGGCGGTGTTCCGAAAGCACCCTGGGGACCCAGGACTCCCGTGGTTTCCGGAGCAGGCCCTCACCGTGGAGGAGGCGGTCCGCGCCTACACCTTCGGGCCCGCCTACGCAGCCGGTGCCGAGGCCCATCAGGGAAGTCTCGAAGTCGGGAAGGCCTGCGACTTCGTGGTGCTGGACCGCGACGTACTGGAAGACCCCCAGGGGCTCGCATCCGCGCGCGTCCGGATGACCGTGGTCGGGGGCGAGGTGGTGTATCAGGCGTAAGGTGGCGTCGGGCTTCCCGCGTCCACCTCACACCGGGGGAGAAAGGCCTCCGCCCAGGCCCGACCTCGTTTGCGTCCGACGCGGCTGGGCCCTATTCTATACGAGGACGCGTAACCGTGAGCTGGGGAGGGTTCGCTGCATGACCACTGGCTGGATGACCGCGCCCTTCGTCCTTCCGACCCTGTCGGACGACGTGCTCACCGCGAAGTTCTTCCGCGCGCTGGGCGACCCGACGCGCTTGAAGCTACTCCAGATCCTCTTGGACGGAGAGAAGAGGGTGAGCGAGCTCGTGGCCCTCACCGGCTCGCCGCAGGGCCGGGTGAGCAGCCACCTGGCGTGCCTTCGGTGGTGTGGGTATGTGACCGCCCGGCGGGAGGGCCGTAACGTCTACTACCGGGTGGAGGACCCACGGGTGCGCGCCCTCCTGGAGCTGGCAAGCTCCCTCGTTCGGGACCACACGGACCGCATCCGCAGCTGCACCATCATCGACCGTAAAGCCCGCGTCCGGCGACGGGGGCGTGGAACGCGGAGGCGCGGGGGGCACGAACCTTGACGCCCTTTCCGGTGCCGACTGGGTGACGCTTGGGGTCATCCGGGTCTACCTGCCAACTTCGAACCGCTTCTCCCCCCGACGGTGGGTCCGGCCCGGGAGGGGGAGGCTTCGTGGGCTTAACGCCAAGCCGCACGTAACCCCCCGCGACCCTACGTACGAAAAGACTAGGTGCTTCTTCGCAGTTGGCCCTCCCGCGTGCGCTTGAGCTCGTCTGGTGTGGCGGGCCGGGCGTCGCGACCGGTGTGGCCGATCCGCTCGCCCCGACAGGGGTCGCGTACGGGCGTGATGCGCGGCATGGAGGACGCTTGGTGTACCTGGAGCCGGAACCGGGTCTGCGAGGGTCGCGCACCGGCTCCCAGCTTCGGAAGGTTCAGGACGAGCACGCCGTTTCCGTAGGTCGCGTTCGCGAGTTCGGCGGCGACAGGGCAGGAGAGCTGGATCTCCCGGTAATAGGGTCCGATCGTCCACTCCGCGATGACCAGACCGAGACCGTGCTGGCGTGGCCCGCGCTCTTCCCCTTGCAAGATGACGCGGTCTCCGGAGAGCTCGACTAAGATGCCGTCTGGCTCTACACCGGGCAAGGGGGCCGCGATCACGATTCGCCCCTCCGTCTGCCACATGCGGATGGGTACGCTCTGGGCCACCATGGTCTGCCTCCCCATAGCAGACTGAAGCGCCTAGTGGGCCGCTCCTACGGGTTGTTCTGCACGGGATCGCCCTGTACCTCCTGCTGAGGGCCCAATGGCCTGCCCAGGAGCTTCACCGCTCCGGGTGGTCCGCAGGTCCCTGAGGGGTAGGGATGCAACGGGATCTGGCTCTCGTGTAGCGGCAACGAATTTCCAAGGGTGTGAACCGGAGGACGTTCCTGTAGCTGCTGGCCGCGATCCCGGCCCTGGGGGCGGTTGGGGCGTTCCTCGCACCGTTCCTCCGGTACCTCAAGCCGAACCTGGGGCCCGGGCTCGGTGTGCGGGCGGGCAGGCTCCCGCCGAACCTGGCCGAGGGTGATCTCCCCAGAGGCGAGCCGCTTCCAGTCGCCCGCATGGAGGAGCTACGGGAGCCGTGGTCCAGAAAGTTCTTCGTGTTCACCCACCCCGGACCAGGCGAAGGCGGCAACGGTACCCGGTGTGGCGATCAAGCTTCCGACAAAGCGGAGCTTCCACGGCTACAGGCAGGGGCAGGAGCCGCTCCATCTTCGATCCGGCGGACCGTCAAGCCCCGGGCCGGGTGCTCTCGAATCCGGTGCCTCGGCCGCCCCATACTTCGTGTACGAGATCCGGCAGGGTGTGATCGTCGTCACCGCGGTTGGAGCCGGGAGGGATCGCCTAGGCCATGTAGGACCGGTTGCGGGAGTGGCCCATGTCGGCTCCGAACGGCACGCGGCGGGCCGAGGTCGACCGATGCAAGCCTACCTGTTACGATAGATACGCATCATAGTATGTGTATTTCCTACGTGGAGGAACCGATGGCGGTCCGGCAACAGATCCTCCTTACCGTGCATGGCATGACCTGTGAGGCATGCGCCCAGCACGTCCGGCAGGCCCTGGAGTCGGTCGCCGGGGTGCTCTCGACCGAAGTTCCCGAAGCCCCCGGGTGGCGGTCGGCCCAGGCCCAGGTGATCGCCTCCCCGGAGGGGAGCGATACGGCCCTCGTGCGGGCGATCCAGGAGGCCGGATACCGGGCGGAGGTCCGGGAGCGCCGACCCCTCGAAGAGCCCCGCCGGCTAGACGCAGAGGAGCTCGACCTCGTGGTGATCGGAGGTGGATCTGCGGGGTTTGCGGCTGCGATCCGGGCGGCGGAGCTGGGGGCGCGGGTGGTCCTAGTCGAAAAAGGCGTGATGGGCGGGACGTGCGTCAACGTGGGCTGCGTCCCGAGCAAGGCCCTGATCCGCGCCGCGGAGGCGTACCACTCCGCCGCCGCGCAGCGCTTTGAGGGGATCTCGACGGCGGCGGGGAGTCTACACTGGCACCGGGTGGTGGCTCAGAAGGACGAGCTGGTGGCGGAGCTGCGCCGCACCAAGTACGCGGAGGTGCTCGCCAGTTATCCCGAGGTTCGTTACGTCCAGGGGCAGGCGCGGCTCGCAGCCGACGGGAGCGTGCGGGTGGACGGGATGGTGTACCGTCCGCGCCGGGTGGTCCTGGCCACGGGGTCCCGACCCTGGGCGCCGCCCGTCCCCGGGCTGGAGGAGGCTGGCTACCTCACCAGCAACGAGGCCGTGAACCTAAAGGAACTCCCGCGGTCGTTGGTTGTCATCGGAGCCAGCGTGGTCGGTCTGGAGCTGGCGCAGACGTACCTGCGGGCTGGAAGCCACGTCACGGTCCTCGAGGCCCTGCCGCGGGTGGTTCCCCTGGAGGAGCCCGAGGTCGGCGACGCGTTGCGGAGCTATCTAGAGGCCGAGGGGATGGTGGTCCGGCCGGGTGTGCGGATCACCCGGGTGGAGCGCGTCGGTGGCCGCTACCGCGTGACCTTCACCGAAGGGCAACAAGAGGAAGAGGTGGTGGAGGCGGAACAGCTCCTCGTGGCCACGGGCCGGCGGGCGAACACGGCAGGTCTCGGGTTGGAGGAGGTGGGGGTGGAGCTGGGACCCAAGGGGGAGATCCGGGTGAACGAGTACGCCCAGACCACGAACCCGCGCATCTACGCCGCGGGGGACTGCGCCGGGGACCCCATGTTCGTGTACGTGGCCGCCCACATGGGCACGGTGGCCGCGGAGAACGCTCTCCACGGGAACCACCGGAGGGTGGACCTCGAAGGACTTCCCAGGATCACCTTCACGGACCCCCAGGTGGCCAGTGCGGGGTGGACGGAAGCGCAGGCCCGGGAGCGCGGCTATCAGGTGAAAACCGCACTGCTCTCCTTGGAGCACGTGCCCCGCGCTCAGGTCGCCCGGGATCTGCGGGGCCTCATCAAGCTCGTAGCAGACCAGGTCACGGGCCGGCTTTTGGGTGCGTCTGTCCTCGCCGCAGACGCGGGGGAGGTGATCCAGACCGCCGTCTTGGCCATCCGGGAGGGGTACACGGTGCAGCGACTAGCACAGCTGGTCTTTCCCTACCTCACCCTCGTGGAGGGCCTGAAACTGGCGGCGCAGGCGTTCGAAAAGGACGTGAGCAAGCTGAGCTGCTGTGCGGGATAGGAGGTGAGGAGGGTGGAGTGGCTTGCCAGTTTGGGGATTGTGGGACTGATTGCGCTGTGCTGCGGAGGTAAGCTCCTGGCAATCCTCCTCGCCGCACGGCCGGGGTCTAGTAATCCAGCGAATCCTGCCTCTGGGGCAGAGGCCGAGGAAGGAACGGTCGCAGCCCGCCGGGGCGGGTGCCCCTTGTGCTAAAAAAGGTGAAGCATGGAGGCAGTGCTGCGGGTCCTCCAGGAGGACTGGCAGGAGCCATTGCGGTGCACGAACATCGAGCAGGCGATGAGCCGGGCGGGGCTCCCGTTCCGAGACGCCGACCGCCGTCGGATCGCCCAGGCGATCCTCGAAGACCGTCGCCTTGCGGATCTCTTGCGGTGGCACCCCTCGGCCTACTTCCTCACCAACAACGAGCGCCTCACCGCCCGCGCGGTGCTCCAAACCCTGCAGGGATCGGCCGAAGAGGCCGACCTGGCCCGGAGGGTCTCGGGGGTCTTCTCGCTGACGGAAGATGAAGTCGAGGCCGCTCTCGAGGCCCTCGCTTGGATCGGGTTCCTGGACCGAGAGGAGGGGCGCCTGCGTCTAAGTCCACAAGCCCCGTGCTTCCTGGAAGGAGTGGGGCTCTACTTCCACGAGGTCGCAGCCGGCGCGGAGCGGTTCAACGTGAACTGCTTCCACGACTTCGTGCTGCTCACCAGTCCCGCCTACCGCGCCCGGCGGCTCAGGAAGCCCACCCGCCGCGGTCCGGACGCTCCCGGCATGACCCCGAAGATGCTGGCGTTCCTACAGAGTTTCAAGCCTGAAGGCCTGGTCAGGCGGGCCTACGACCAGGGCACCGTGCAGCTGCACGACGCGTGCGCCCAGTGCATGCGACGGATCCACCTGACCGTGACGGACGGGCGGCTCGTGGCGACCGACCCACTCGGCGTCTGGCACGTGCGGGGCGGGGGCTGCGGGGTGAACAACCTCTTCTGCGCACCGGCTTGTGCGGCGGAGTGGTTGAAGAGCCTTCCCTCCCTGCGGGAAGGGGAGCAGGGGCCGGTCGTCGGCCTGTGGGAGGGTGGGTGAGGAGGCACTCCCCGTTGCCGCGGGCGTTCGGGGAGCCAAGTCCAGCGGGACGGTTTTTCCAGGTCCGGCGCTGCAGTTCCAGGGCAATTTTCGGCGGAAGCGCGCAGTCACCGTCGCCTGGGCGTGCTCGAGGGGAACCTTCAGGCCCCCGCGCACCGCGAGAGCTGGGTGAGGATTCGGAAGGCGACGCAGGCTCCAAAGTACGTTGATCCCTTATAGCTATAGCGCGAGCGGGGTCCAGCCCTGTTGGACGTAGCTCGCAAGGCTCGGATGGCCCTCCGCGGCGTCTACCAGGGGAACGCCCGTGGCCTGCACGGCTTCCACCACGTTGAAGGCCTGGGCGCAGTACGCGCAGGCGGCCTCCACGAGACCCGCCCTGAGCACCTCCTGGAAGAGGGCGTGGTACTTGTGCTGGGGGTCGCTGAACTGCTGCAGCCAGACGGTCCCAGCCCCGTCGAACACGATTTTCGCGGGGATCCCGGCGCGCTGGAGCTCACGTGCGTACAGAAGGGCATGCAAGGCGCGGGCGAGCTCGCCGGGGCCCGCGTGCACCAGCAGGACGTAGCGAGGGCTCTGCGACACCGTCTTCCACCTCCTCAAGGTCGGCTCGGGGAGAGTCTCGCCCGCCGTGGGCCGGCGTTCTGTGAAGAATCTCACAGACCCGCGGCGAGACGCGGGGGAGCATGGGAGCGGCTCCGGCCGGCGAGGGGTGCGCAAGAGGGGTGGGGAGATGCGGAGGGGAGTGCTCGTGGGGTTGGGGGTTTTGCTCCTGGCGACCTCCGGCGGGTGGGCGGCCCATGGGGGAGACGGGGTCCCGTTTGCGGACGCGGCCAGTTGGAAGACGGACTTCCGCAAGCACACGGTGCCCCTGCGAGAAATCCGCGAGGGAGGGCCACCCCGAGACGGCATCCCGTCCGTGGACCGGCCGCAGTTCGACCCCGTGGCTCGGGCCCGGGGCTGGCTGAGGGACCAGGAGCCCGTGGTGCTGGTGGAGCGCAGGGGGGACGCCCGCGCGTACCCGGTGCAGATCCTGGTCTGGCACGAGATCGTGAACGACGTGGTCGGGGGAGAGCCCCTGGCGGTCACCTTCTGCCCCCTGTGCAACGCCGCCATCGCCTTCCGCCGCCGTGTGGGAGGGCTTGTCTTGGACTTCGGGACCACGGGGAAACTGCGGTACTCCGACCTGGTCAT
>BEII01000089.1 GCA_002898935.1 bacterium HR32 | reverse complement strand
CGCAGCTGCCGCGGCACGGACTGGGCCGTCACCGGGCCCTGCGGTAGAGCCAGGAGCGAGGCCACCAGGCTGGCCAGTGCGAGGGACTGCAGGACTCGGGACACGTTCTCACCCCCCTTACGGCAGGCCGCCGTGCTCGTCCCTGTACGACACGCGCCGTCCGATCCCTTCCGACCCGGGTCCCGCCCTGCGGCTACCCTATACTGAAGGGGGGGGGTAGGCCCTGTGGTCGGTGCTCCGGAGCTTCGAAGCGGGATGGTCATCCGCCTGGACGGGGAGCTCTACAAGGTGATCGCCGCCACGTACCACGCGGGCGGCGGCCAGATGGCGGGGGTGACTCACGCGAAGCTCCGCAACCTGCAGACGGGGACCGTGCGGGAGGTGCGTTTCCGCGCGGACGACACGCTGGAGGACGTGCAGTTGGAGCGCCGGCCCATGCAGGTCCTCTACCGCGACCAGGAGGCCACCCACTTCATGGACAGCGAGACCTTCGAGCAGGTGTCCATCCCCAACGAGCGGCTGGGCCCCACCGCGGCCTTCCTCCAGGAGGGAGCCACGGTGCCCGTGGAGTTTTCGGAGGGTAGGCCGGTCGGGGTGGTGTTCCCGGATGTGGTGGAGGTCCGGGTGCTGGAGACCGCACCGCCGACGCGTTCTGTGGGCAACGAGAACGTGTGGAAGGAAGCCAGGCTGGAAAACGGCCTTTCGGTCCTCGTCCCGCCCTTCATCGCCCCGGGGGAGTGGATCCGGGTTGAGGTGGCCACGGGCACCTACGTGGAGCGCGCCCGCAAGAAGAAGGAGCTATAGACCACGTTGGAAGTCGCGGAACGGTCTCTGAGGACCCCGGTCCCCTTCGCCCGAGCGCCTTCGGGACAGGCTTCTAGGCCGGCAGGGCCACCGAGACGAACTTCACCTCCAGGTACTCTTCCAGGCCCCAGCGCCCTCCTTCGCGCCCGATGCCGCTGTCCTTGACCCCTCCGAAGGGCGCGTGGGGGGTCGACGGCACTCCGTCGTTCACGCCCACGATGCCGTACTGTAGCCGCTCTGCCACCCGGAAGGCCCGGCCGACGTCCCGGGTCCAGAAGTAGGCGGCGAGGCCGTACGGTGTGTCGTTGGCAAGCCGCACCGCATCCTCCTCCGTGCGGAAGGTCAGCACGGGCGCCACAGGCCCGAAGGTCTCCTCCTCCAGGATTCGCATGCCTGGACGGACGTCCACGAGGACGGTGGGCTCGTAGAAGAGCCCGCGGTGGCTACCTCCGGTGACGAGCCGGGCACCCTTCTGCAGGGCGTCCTCCACGTGGGCACGGACCTTCCGCAGCCCCTGTTCGTCCACCAGGGGGCCGATCTGGGTGGTCTCGTCCAGGGGGTCGCCAACCTTGAGGGCCCGCGCGGCAGCCGCCAGGCGCTCCACGAAGGCGTCGCGGATGCCGGCCTGCACGTACACGCGGTTCGTGCACACGCAGGTCTGGCCCGCGTTGCGGAACTTGCACGCCACCACCTCGCGGACCGCTGCCTCCAGGTCGGCGTCGTCGAACACCAGGAAGGGTGCGTGGCCGCCGAGTTCCAGCGA
Source organism: bacterium HR32 (assembly GCA_002898935.1). Taxonomy (GTDB): domain Bacteria; phylum Sysuimicrobiota; class Sysuimicrobiia; order Sysuimicrobiales; family Sysuimicrobiaceae; genus Tepidifontimicrobium. The sequence continues at coordinate 5,637 of BEII01000089.1, read as the reverse complement.
CACCCGCTTGAGGGTCCGGGCGGCCCGCTCGTACAGGAGCCGTCCGACCTGCGTGCTCCCCGTGAAGGTCAGCTTGCGGATCCGGGGGTCCTCCAACAGGACGTCGGCCACCGGCACCGGGTCCGCGCAGGGGAGGACCTGCAGGGTCCCGGGCGGCCCGCCCGCCTCCTCCCAGAGGCGCGCCAGGTGCAGTGCCGTGAGCGGCGACTGTTCTGCCGGCTTGAGCACGAAGGTGCAGCCCGCCGCGAGTGCCGGGGCAGCCTTGCGGGTCACCATGGCCGCGGGGAAGTTCCACGGCGTGATGCCGAAGGCCGGCCCCACCGGCTCGCGCATCACCAACAGCCGCTTGTGGGATGCGTGGGTGGGGATGAGTTCGCCCCCCAACCGTTTGGCTTCCTCCGCCGACCAAGTGATGAACCCGGCGGCGTACCGCACCTCCCCCCGCGACTCCCGGATCGGCTTCCCCATCTCCTGCGCCATGAGCCGCGCGAGCGAGTCCTCGTCCCGCAACATCAGCTCCGCCCAGCGCTGTAGGACCTCCGCGCGCTCGTGGGCCGTGGTCCGGCTCCACGCCGCGAAGGCCTCCACCGCGGCGTCCGCGGCCTGGCGGGCCTCCTCGGGACCGCAGTCCGCCACCTGGGCCAGGACCTCGCCGGAGGCCGGGCTGCGCACGGGGAAGCGGCGCGGTGGGTCCAACCACCGTCCGGCTACGAACGCTTGTGTGACACGCGGCTCGACCTGCAGCATGGGCCCCTCCGTCGGTGTGCTGGCCTTATTGTGCGCCGGGCGCCCCGGGGGTGCAAACCGCTGGAGGAAGCAGACCCGCGGACACGGAAGAGAGGTTCGAGCACGGAGCGGCGTGGCGTGAGGACGGGAGGCGGGTTTCAGCAGGCTGGTGCCTCTGTGGTGGAGGCGCTGCGGCGGCGTTTGCGGGAGATGCCCGTCATCCCCGCGGTCCGGGGTGTCGAGGAGACGGAGGAGGCCTGCCGACGCGGTGCGGCAGCCGTGTTCTTCTTCAAGGGGGACCTGTTCGCGCTGCGGGAGGCTGTCCCGCTGTGCCAGGCCGCGGGGATCCCCGTCTACGTCCACCTCGACCTGATCGAGGGCGTGGGCAAGGACGCTGCGGGGATCCGGCTGGTCCGAGAGGTCGGCGCGAGCGGCGTGGTGAGCACCCGCGGCCCCCTGCTGCGGGAGGCGAAGGCGGCGGGCCTGCTGGCGATCCACCGGGTGTTCGTGGTGGACTCGGAAGCCCTGCGGACGGGGGTGTCCGCGGTGCGCGGGTCGGAGGCGGACCTGGTGGAGGTGCTGCCGGGGCTCGTGGTCCCGTTCGTGATGCGCGAACTCAGGCAGACTCTGCCCCAACCTGTGATCGGCGCAGGGCTCGTGACGGAGCCCTCACAGGTCGAGGCCATCCTCCGGGCAGGCGCCGTGGGCGTCTCGGCCAGCGCCAGGCGCCTGTGGGGGCTGCGGGCGTCCGGGGCGGCGGGCGGAAGCGCCGCGCGCGGCGCCCTGCCTTGACGCGGTGGGCGAGGCGCGCCATAGTGGTGGACGACGACAACCGAGTGGAGCGGGAGAGACGAAGAGAGCCCGCTCGACCCTCACAGGGTCGGCGGGCTTTGGTGTTTCAGGACACCGGAAGGGGGTGGGTTCGGTGAGCACACGGCACGAGAGGCGGCCGAACGGATGGGCCGTGGTCCTCCTCGGCGCGGCCCTCGCCGCGTCCTTCGTGGTCCCGTCGCGGGCCCAGCAGACGGTGGAGAACCGCCTGGTGATCATCACGCCTGTGGCCCGCACCGTCACGGAGCCCACGGTGGCCGGGTTCCGGGAGTTCGCCCGGCGCCGGTTCGCCGTGGACGTGCAGGTCACCGTGGTGTCCGCGGGCACGCCCGTGGCGTACGGCCGGATCCGGGAGTGGGCGGGCCGGCCCGAGGCCGACATCTTCTGGGGCGGGGAGCCAGCCCTGTTCGACGACCTGGCAGAGCGCAGGTTGCTCGCTCCCCTTGAGCTTCCGGAGACGGCGCTCCGCGAGGTTCCGGCGTCCATCGGCACGCCCAAGCCCATCCTCCTGAAGGACCCGCGCGGGTTCTGGGTGGGGTGCTGCCTCACTCCGTACGGCCTCGTCTACCATCCGCGCCTGCTCCGGCGGGTGGGGATGCAGGCCATCCGGGAGTGGGACGACCTGCTGGACTGCCGGCTGAAGGGGCAGATCGCGCAGGCCACCCCAGACCGCTCCAGCTCCAACCACGCCACCTACGAGGTCATCCTGCAGATGCTCGGGTGGCAGAAGGGCTGGGAGTGGGCGCAGAAGCTCGGCGCGAACACCGGGATCTTCGTCGCCCGCAGCCGCGACGTACCCACGGTGGTGGCCAAGGGCGAGTTCGCCGTCGGTTTCGCCGTGCCCGCGTACATGGCCTTCGAGGACCTGCTGTCCGGGTACGAGCTGCGCTACGTGCACCCCACCGCCGCCTTCGTGACCCCGGAACCGCTCGCGGTGCTCGCGGGCAGCCGCAACCCTCGCGCGGCGCGGGAGTTCATCCAGTTCGCCCTCAGCGAGGAGGGGCAGAAGACCATGATGGCCCGAGGGCAGTACGGGATCTCGCCCAAGTACAAGATGGAGGGGCCCGCGGGCTCCCCGCTGGCGCGGATGGCGGAGTTCACGGGGATCAAGTCGTTCTTCGACCGCCCTGTGCGGAACGTGTACGACGACAACGTGGCACAGCGCCGCTACAGCGAGGTGAACGACGTGTTCCGCAAGCTCATCCTGGAGCGGCATGCCGAACTGAAACAGCGCCACTGCCCGTGACGCGGGCTCCATGGAAGTCCGGCTAGAGGGCGTCGTCAAGCGCTACGGGACCACCGCGGCGCTGTCGGGTGTCACCCTGGAGGTCCAGGAGGGGGAGCTGTTCACCCTGCTGGGCCCCTCGGGCTGCGGCAAGACCACCACCTTGCGCATCCTCGCGGGGTTCGTGGAGCCAGACGAGGGCGACGTGGTGTTCGACGGGGCGTCGGTGCGGCGCGTGCCTCCCGCGGAGCGCGGGGTGGGGATCGTGTTCCAGAACTACGCCCTGTGGCCCCACATGACGGTGTTCGACAATGTGGCCTACGGGCTCCGGCTGCGCCGCCTGCCGCCTGCAGAGGTCCGCCGGCGGGTGGAGGAGGCACTGGAACGGGTGGGGCTACCCGGCTTCGGCGGCAGGACGCCGGGCCAGCTCTCCGGCGGCCAGCAGCAGCGGGTGGCCGTGGCCCGGGCCCTGGTGCTCAACCCGCGGCTGCTCCTGCTGGACGAACCCCTGTCGAACCTGGACGCGAAGGTCCGGGCGCGGCTGCGCAGCGAGATCCGGCGGCTGCAGCAGGAGCTCCGGATCACCACCGTGTACGTGACCCACGACCAGGAAGAGGCCATGGTCATCTCGGACCGCATCGCCGTCATGCGCGACGGCCGGGTGGCGCAGGTGGGAACACCGGTGGAGCTGTACGAGCGGCCCGCGGACCTGTTCGTGGCGGACTTCGTCGGCACGAATAACCTGCTGGCCGGGACCGTACAGGCGGTGCGCGACGGCCTCGCAGAGCTCAAGACCCCCGCGGGCGCCGTGGTCGGAAGGGCGGTGGGGCGGCTTGAGCCCGGCCGTCCCGCGGTGCTGGCCGTGCGGCCGGAGAGCCTGCGCTTGCGGGGAGGTGCGTCGGCGGGTCCCACCCTCGCCGGGCGCGTGGTCCTCGCTCAGTACCTGGGCTCCCTGATCCGCTACGAGGTCGAGGTCCCCGGGCAGACCGTGCTGTTGGTGGACGTGTACGACCCGAAAGGGCACCGAGGGCTGCGGCCAGGCGAACCAGCGACCCTGGCCTTCGAACCCGAGTCTGCGCTGGTGTTCCCGCGGGAGCCGGACGCGTGAGAGTGGAGGCGGTGGGACCGCGGACGGAGGCACGAACGGCCCGAAGAGTCCGCGTGCCGGGGTGGGTGTGGGCTCTCCCCGTGTACGGGTTCCTCGCGCTGTTCGTCGTCTACCCGCTGGTGCGGCTCCTGCTGGAGGCCGTGACCGACGACGCCGGCCGGTTCACGCTGCAGTACGTGGCCGGCTTCGCCACGGACCCATTCTACCGCCGCGCCCTGGCCAACTCCCTCTGGGTCTCCGGGGGCACGGTGCTCGGATGCCTCGCCCTGGGCCTGCCTGCCGCGTTCCTGCTGGTCCGCTACGACTTTCCCGGACGGAACCTGTGGAGCTATCTCACGGTCCTCCCCATCGTGGTCCCGCCGCTCGTGGGGATCATGGGTCTGGTGTTCGTGCTCGGGCGCGCGGGTACTGTGAACGTCCTGCTGATGGACTTCCTAGGGCTGGCCCGGCCGGTGAACTTCCTGTACGGGTGGCACGGCGTGCTGCTGGCGATGGTGCTGCACTACTTCCCGCTGGTGACGCTGAACGTGGTGGACGCCCTGGCGAAGGTCGACGCTTCTTTGGAGGAGGCGGCGGAGGCGGCAGGCGCCCGCGGACTCCGCCGGGTGTGGGACATCACCCTCCCCCTCCTGACCCCGGGGCTGGTGTCCGGTGCCACCCTGGTGTTCATCCTGTCCTTCGCAGACTTCGCGACCCCGCTCGTGGTGGGGATCCAGGACCTGCTGGCAGCCCAAGCCTACCTGAACATCGTGCAGTTCGTGGACCGCCGGCTGTTCCGCATGGGGCTCGTCGTGGGCGCTCTCATGTCCCTGATGGCGGTGGGTTTCCTCCTGGTGGCGCGCAGGGTGGTGGCCCTCCGGGAGTACGCCGTGGTGTCGTACCGGGCGGTGGAGCGCCGGCCGCTCGCCGGGCCGTGGCGCGTCGTCGCCCCGCTGCTCTTCGCGGGTGTCCTCGGGCTCGCATTCCTGCCGCATGTGGGACTGCTACTGGCCGCCTTCGGGAAGGCGTGGTCCCTCACCCCGTTCCCCACGCGCTTCACCCTCGAGAACTTCGACCAGGTCCTGCACCTGACCCCCACGTACGTGGTGAACACCCTTCGGTGGAGCGCGGTGGCGGTCCTCCTCATCCTGGCCCTCGGAGTACCCATGGGGTGGATCCTGGCCCGCAGCACGCTTCCGGGCCGGGGCCTGCTGGACTCCGTGGTGACCCTCGTCCTGGCCCTCCCGGGCACGGCCATCGGCATCGCGTACCTGCGCGCGTTCCACCTGCCCGTAGCAGGGTTCACCCTCACCCGGTCGTGGTTGGTGATGCCGCTGGTGCTGGCCGTGCGGAGGATGCCGTACACGGTCCGCGCCACCTTCGCGTCGCTGCTGACCGTGCACCGCGCCATGGAGGAGGCGGCGGCCAGCGTGGGAGCGTCGGCCTTGCGGACCTTCGTGGACGTCTCCCTCCCGCTCATCTGGCGGGGCGTGGTGGCGGGCCTGCTGTTCTCCCTCCTGTTCGCGCTGCAGGAGGCGGCCGCCACCATCCTGCTGGTGCTGCCGGGCTGGGAGACGGTCACGGTGGGCATCTTCACCTTCTACACCTCGGGGACCTTCGGCCAGGCCGCGGCCCTGGGTGTCGTCCTCGTGGTGCTGTGTTCTGCCGTGCTGTACGCGGTGTACCGGCTCACCGGCGCGCGGCTTGGGGGGCTGTTCGGGGGCGGAGGAGCTTAGGTGGTGCGCAGGCCCGACCGCCTGTACCGGGG
>BEII01000088.1 GCA_002898935.1 bacterium HR32 | reverse complement strand
GTAGCGGGGCGGGTGGTGGAGATCGTGGCCCAGGAAGGCCAGACGCTCCCGGTGGGCGCGGTGATCGCCCGGGTGGAGGAGGACGGCGCGCAGGCGCAGCCTGCCGCCGAGGCTGCGGCGCAGCCCGCGGAGCCCGCACCGCCGCCCGCTCGGGAGGCCGCTCCCGAGCGGGCTGGAGTGGGCCGCCTGTCGCCCCTGGTGAGCCGGCTGGTGGAAGAACACGGGATCACCGCCGAGGAGCTCCGGCAGATCCGGGGCACGGGTGCGGGCGGCCGGATCACCAAGCAGGACGTAGTGGGCTACCTGGAGCGCCGCAAGGCCGCGTCGGCCCCCGAGGCCCCGCGCCCGGTGGTAGGACCCACTCCGGCGGCGGAGCAGAAGGTGCCGCTGTCGCCCCTGCGCCGGGCCATCGCCGAGCGCATGAGCCGGGCGAAGCGGGAGATCCCGCACGCCTACGGGGTCGTGGAGGCGGACGTCACGGAGCTCGTCCGCTGGTACACCGAGCACCGGGAGGCGTTCGAGCGCCAGCACGGGGTGCGGCTCACGTACACCGCCTTCTTCGCCCGCGCGGCGGTGGAGGCCCTGCGGGCCTTCCCCCTGGTGAACGCGCAGTGGTCCGAGGACGGCATCGTGCTGAAGCCCCACGTGAACCTAGGGGTGGCGGTGTCCGTGGAGGACGGCTTGGTCGTCCCCGTCATCCACCGGGCGGAGGAGAAGAGCCTGGTGGGGCTCGCCCGCGAGCTGGAAGAGCTCGCGCGCCGGGCCCGCGAGGGCCGGCTCACCCTGGAGGACGTCCAGGGCGGCACCTTCACCCTCACCAACCCCGGGGTCTTCGGGTCCATCTGGTCCATGCCCATCATCAACTACCCGCAGGCAGCCATCCTGGCCACGGACGCCATCGTCAAGCGGCCCGTGGTCCGGGACGACGCCATCGCCATCCGCTCGGTGATGCACCTGGGGCTGTCCTTCGACCACCGGGTGTTTGACGGCGCGGTGGCGGTGCGGTTTTTGAACCACGTGAAGGCCAGTCTGGAGGCCGTAGACCCGGTCACGCGTTGAGCGACGGACTTTGAGGATGCGCCCTTGTCCAGCCAACCCCTTCCGCAGCGGCCGCCGTGGCTGAAGGCCCGGCTTCCCTCCGGCCCGAACTACCAGGAGCTCGTGCGCATCATGCGCGACCAGCGGCTCCACACGGTCTGCGAGGAGGCCCGGTGTCCCAACATCGGGGACTGCTGGGAGCGCCGCACCGCCACCTTCCTGATCTTGGGGAACGTGTGCACCCGCAACTGCTCGTACTGCGCCATCGCCCACGGGCTGCCGTCGGAGGTGGACTGGATGGAGCCCGAGCGAGTGGCGCGGGCGGTGGCGGCCATGGGCCTGCGGCACGCGGTGGTCACCTCCGTGGACCGGGACGACTTGCGGGACGGGGGCGCCTCGGTGTACGCACGGACGATCCGCCGGATCCGCGAGCTGGTGCCCGGCTGCAGCGTGGAGGTCCTGATCCCCGACTTCAAGGGCGACCCCGACGCCCTGCGGACGGTGCTGGACGCCGGCCCGGACATCCTCAACCACAACATCGAGACCGTCCGCCCGGTGTTCCGGCGGGTGCGCAGCGGCGGCAACTACGACCGGTCCCTGCAGCTGCTGGCGCGCGCCAAGGAGTGGGGCTACCCGTGCCTCACCAAGAGCGGCCTCATGGTGGGCCTGGGCGAGACCTTCGACCAGGTGGTGGAAACCCTGCAAGACCTGCGGTCCGTGGGCTGCGACATCGTCACCGTGGGCCAGTACCTGAGCCCCGGGCCCGGGTACGAGCCCGTGCACCGCTACTGGCACCCGGACGAGTTCGCGGAGATCAAGCGGGTGGGGCTGGCCCTGGGGTTCCGGCACGTGGAATCGGGGCCGCTCGTGCGCAGCAGCTACCACGCGGACGAGCAGGTGCAACAGGCCGCGGCGGGTGCGTAGCGCGGTGACCCTTGACGTCGTCGACGGGGACAGGACCGAGCGGTGGCCGTCCTGGCGGCTGCGGACGCGCGTGCTGGTCTTCCTGCACGGGCCCTCGTGCGAAGCCTGTGCGCGGTTACTGGACCAAGTTTCAAGACGCGCTCCCCGGTGGCGCCCGTGGGGCGTGGAGGCCCTGATCCTGCGCCAGGAGGCCGCCACGTTCGACAAGGGCCTGCAGGAAGTGCAAGTCCCCGGAGGGGAAGCACTCCGGCGGTGGATCGAGCACGCTGACGGCGCGGTGGTCGTGCTCGACCGTCAGGGCTCGGTCGCCGGACGCTGGCCCGTCCGCCACCCGGAGAGCCCGGACTGGCACGAGGTGGACGAGACGGTCCGGTGGGTGGGTGTACAGGAGCCCGAGTGCGGGACCTGCGCGCCGGAACCTGCTTGGGCAGATCGGGGGTGAACCTCAGCCCGTCCGGGCGGCCTCCCGCTCCTTCTTCTCCATGATGGTGCTGCTGTGGCCCGGGAAGGCCTTGGCGCCCGGGTTGAGGTAGGTGTACGCGTTGTTCACGGCGGTGGCAGCCTCCCCGTAGCCGGTGGCGATGAGCTTCAGCTTCCCCGGATACGTGGTGATGTCCCCCGCGGCGTACACCCCGGGGAGGTTGGTCTCCATCTTGGTGTTGACCACGATGGAGTCCTCCTCGATCACCAGCCCCCACTCCCGGATGGGCCCCAGGTTGCTCACTAGGCCCAGGAAGGCCAGGACCGCGTCCACCTCCAGGACTTCCTCCTCCTTGGTGCGGTTGTTGAAGATCAGCGCCCGCTCCACGCGGTCTGCGCCCTCCAGGGCCTTCAGCTCGTAGAAGAGCTTGACCTTGGCCGGGGAGGCCAAGAGCTTACGCACGGAGTCTTCGTGGGCGCGGAACTGGTCGCGCCGGTGGATCAAGGTGAGCTCCCGCACCAGCGGGAGGAGGTTCAGGGCCCAGTCCAGGGCGCTGTCGCCACCGCCCACCACCAGGACCCGCCGGTCCCGGAAGTCCTCCCGGTTGCGCACCGCGAAGTGCAGCCCCTTGCCCTCGTATCGGTCCAGCTCGGGTCGGTTGTACTTCTTGGGGGTGAACGCGCCGATCCCCGCGGTGATCAGGACCACCCGGGTGAAGTGCTCCTGCCCCGTGTGTGTCACCAGGCGGTAGTTGCCGTCCGCCAGGCGCTCCAGGCGCTCCACCCGCTCGTTGAGGACCACCGTGGGCTCGTACTGCATGGCCTGCTCCACTTGGTTGCGGATCAGGTCCTTGCCCAGGATCTTGGGGAAACCCGCCACGTCGTAGATGTACTTGTCCGGGTAGAGGGCGGTGACCTGTCCTCCCAGGTCGGACTGGCTGTCCACGATCTTGGTCCGCAGGGCGCGGAACCCCGCGTAGTACGCGGCGTACAGGCCCGTGGGCCCGGCCCCGATGATGGTGATGTCGTACAGGTCCATGGCGCCTCCCGCTCCCGTGCGCGCTACTGGGCCATTGTAGCAGACGGGGCCCGGCGGTTTGACACGGACTCCACCCGTCCGGTACGCTGCTCGTCGGACCATGAAGGGCCTCTGCAAGCCCCGCGAGTGCATCTGTCCCCGGCGGGGGTAACCTCGCTCCGGGAAGGAACCCCCGCGTCCCTGCGTTGGAAACAGTCCGGAGGCCAGTTCCGTGAGGGTTGGGGGAAGCCCATGGCGACGACACACGTCCTGACGGAAGAACAGCTCGAACGCTACTCCCGGCAGATCATCCTGGAAGAGGTCGGCGTGGCGGGGCAGCGCAAGCTCTTGGAGGGCCGGGTCCTGGTGGTGGGCGCGGGCGGCCTGGGCTCTCCCGCGGCCCTGTACCTGGCCGCAGCCGGGGTCGGGACGCTCGGGATCGTGGACGGAGATCGGGTGGACCTGACGAACCTGCAGCGGCAGGTCCTGCACTTCACCCACGACGTGGGCCGTCCCAAGACCCAGTCGGCGCGCCGGACCCTGGAGGACATCAACCCCGACGTGCAGGTGGTGCCCTACCAGACCGTGCTGACCTCGCAGAACGCCCTCGACATCCTGTCGCAGTACGACGTGGTGGTGAACGGGAGCGACAACTTCCCGACCCGCTACCTGGTCAACGACGCCTGCGTGCTGCTCGGCAAGCCCCTGGTGGACGCCAGCATCCTGCGGTGGGAGGGGCAGGCCACCACCTTCCTGCCCGGGCGGGGCTGCTACCGCTGCCTGTTCCCGAGCCCCCCGCCGCCGGGCGCGGTCCCCTCGTGCGCGGAGGCCGGAATCGTGGGCGCGGTGGCGGGCTTCATGGGCACCCACCAGGCCCTGGAGGCCATCAAGATCCTCCTCGGGGTGGGGGAGACGCTGGCCAACCGGTTGATGCTGTTCGACGCCCTCACCGGGGAGATCCGGTTTGTCCGGTGGTCCCGAAACCCGGACTGCCCGATGTGCGGAGACCAGCCCACCATCCGGGAGCTCATCGACTACGAGGCCTTCTGCGGCGTGCCCGCACCGCAGCGGGAGCCGACGGCGGCCCAGCCCAAGCCTGCCGAGGTGACGGTAGCCGAGGTGGAATCCCTCCTCGCCCAGGGGGCGGTGCTCGTGGACGTCCGGGAGGCGTGGGAGGTGGCGCAGGCCCACATCGAGGGCATGCGGTGGATCCCCATGGGCGAGGTGGAGGCCCGGTACGGCGAGATCCCGAAGGACCGCACGGCCATCGTCTACTGCGCCTCCGGACAGCGCAGCGGCAAGGTGACCCAGTGGTTGCGCGAGCGGGGCTACGACCGGGCCTTCAACCTCGTGGGCGGGATCCTCGCCTGGCAGGCGGCGGGGAAGCCGATCCGCCAGGGCCTTCCGGAGCACCGGGAGGAGACGACGCGCGCCTGACCGGGTTTACACGCCCATCACGTGGGCGACGATGGACCGGGTCTGCGGCCCGTCCAGCTCTGCGAAGATCACGCTCTGGAACCGGCCCAGCAGCAGCTTGCCCTCCCGGACGGGGATGGTGACGCTGTTCCCCAGTAGCAAGGACCGCAGGTGGGAGGTCGCGTTCCCGCGGTCGCAGTCCGAGTGGGCCGGGTCGTTGTGCAGGTAGCGCTCCGTCTCGGACACCAGCCGGCGCAACAGCTCCCGCACGTCCTGCAGCAGCGCGTCTTGGAACTCGTTGAGGAACAGGGCGGTGGTGGTGTGCAGGGATTGCAGGTACACCACCCCGTGCGTGACCTCGGCCAGGGCCGGCAGGCGGCGCACCCGGTCCGTGATGTTCTGGACCTCGAACCGTTCCCGGCTGTCGATCTGGAGGGTTTCCGTGAAGACCTTGAAGAGTCCCGAGGCTGCTTCCACCGCCTGCTTCACGCTCGCCGACCTCCTCACCGCGGCCTGCGGGCCATCCGCCGCCCGGAAGATCAGCCCGCATTGTAGCACAGCAGGGGGGGACGGCCAAGCGAGCGGGGTCCGATCGCTCGTTTGACACCCCTCACCGCCCCCCCTACAATCGAGTCGGCATGATCACGTTGACCCAGGCGGCGGCGGACAAGATCCGGGAGCTCATGGCGGAGCAGCCGGGCGAGGTGTACCTGCGGCTGTTCGTCCAGAAGGGCGGCTGCGAGGGCTTCACCTACGGCATGGGGTTCGACGACCGGACGGAGACGGACGACGAAGTCCTGGAGCAGCACGGGATCCGGCTGGTGGTGGACCCCCTGACCCGGCGCGTTTTGGACGGCGCCCAGATCGACTACCGCCGCACGCCCATGGGCGAGGGGTTCGCGGTCCACAACCCGCGGGCGGTAGCGACCTGCGGCTGCGGCCACTCCTTCAAGACCGCGGAGGACCCGGGCGAGGCGCAGCCGTGTGAGGAGGCTTCCGCGGGCGGAGGAGGCGAGCGATGAACGAGGCGACCACCCAGGAGCTGGACGTCCGCGCCCGGGTGGAGCGGGTCCTGGAGACCATCCGGCCCTACATCCAGGCGGACGGCGGGGACATCGAGCTGGTGGACGTGGCGGACGGCGTGGTGCAGATCCGGCTCGCAGGCGCGTGCGTCGGCTGCATGTACTCCCTCATGACGCTGCAGGCGGGCGTCGAGCGCATGATCCGGGAGGAGGTCCCGGAGGTCAAGGCCGTGGAAGCCGTCCCGTTCTGACGGCGCGCGGGCTGCTGGCGGCCGCGGCCCCTCACGGAGGTGGGGGGCCATTTGTTTGAGCCTGGGAGGTGCGGCCATGGCGACCGCTTGGACCCGGGTGCTGCGCAAGGTGGACGACTACCGCTGGGAGATCCCGCAGGACTACAAACCGGGGATGCGGGTGCCGGGACTGGTGTACGCCGACGAGGCCATGCTGCGCCAGATCGGGCAGGACCAGGCCCTGGAGCAGGTGGCCAACGTCGCCACCCTGCCCGGGATCGTCCGCTACTCCCTGGCCATGCCGGACATCCACTGGGGCTACGGGTTCCCGGTGGGCGGGGTGGCGGCCCTGCGGGCGGAGGACGGGGTCATCTCGCCCGGCGGCGTGGGCTACGACATCAACTGTGGCGTGCGGCTCCTGCGCACGGAACTCTCCGAAGACGACGTCCGGCCCAGGCTCCGGGAGCTCGTGGAGGAACTGTTCCGCAACGTCCCCTCCGGGGTCGGGAGTACCGGGAAGGTGCGGGTGTCCCTGCGGGAGGTGGACGAGGTACTTCGGGGCGGAGCCCGTTGGGCGGTAGAGCGCGGCTTCGGCACGCCCGCGGACCTGGAGACCATCGAGGCCACCGGGCAGCTCCGGGACGCGGACCCCGACGCGGTGAGCCCGCGGGCGAAGGAGCGGGGCAAGGACCAAATCGGCACCCTGGGGTCGGGCAACCACTTCCTCGAGGTCCAGGTGGTGGAGGAGGTGTACGACCGCCGGGCCGCGGAGGTCATGGGGCTCTTTCCGGGCCAGGTGGTCGTGTTCATCCACACGGGCTCCCGCGGGCTCGGCTACCAGGTTTGCGAGGACTACCTGCGCGTGGCGGACCGGGCCCTGAAGAAGTACGGCATCAGCCTCCCCGACCGGCAGCTCGCGTGCGCGCCCTTTTCCTCCCCGGAGGGCCAGGAGTACTTCCGGGCCATGTGCTGTGCGGCCAACTTCGCGTGGGCCAACCGGCAGATGATCACCCACTGGGTGCGGGAGTCGTTCACGAAGGTGCTCGGCCGCCCGCTCCGGGAGATCGGGCTGCAGGTGGTGTACGACGTGGCCCACAACATTGCCAAGCTGGAGACCTACTCCGTGGACGGCCGGCCCGTGC
>BEII01000087.1 GCA_002898935.1 bacterium HR32 | reverse complement strand
CCGAAGCTGAGGGCGCGGGACCCCGGGTACGCGTGGAAGAACGGCTTCTTCTCCACGGGGTCCAGCTGGAGGGCACCCACGTAACCCCAGGGGGCATACAGCTTGCCGCCGCGGTTGAACCGGACGCGGCAGATGCCCGCGAGCCCCTCGAAGATCACGCACCGGTGACCGCAGGCGAAGCACTCCACCTTGCCGCCGTCCAGGCGCCGGTACAGCTCGCCCTCCCGGGTCCACTCGGACAGCACCCGGGCGAGGGGTGTCTGCTGCGCCTCCCGCACGCCCAGCCGCCGGTGCAGCTGCGCCCCCACGGCGCCCTCCTCTACTGTTACTGTAGGCCTGGTGGCGAGGCGCTCGGCAACCGAGCGCCAGTCGGTGGGCGCTACGAGCGGTTGACAGCTCGCAGCCGCAGCTCCACGGTCACCCGGACCACGTCCTCGGCCACAAAGAACAGGAAGCGAGGAATGGGGATCCCGAACTCCGACATGCGCAATTCGAACTCGGAGCTGCCGCGGAAGCCGTCGGGCAGCGGCGTCACCTGCACCGGGGCCGAGACGGGTCGGGTCACCCCGCGGAGGGTCAACCGGCCGTGGGCCATGGCGGGGAAGGTGCCGATCACGCGGGCGGCGTCGGTGGTCACCATGCCGTCGAAGACGATGGTGGGGTAGCGGTCGGACTGCAGCTGCTCCCGGTGCATCTGGCCGTCCCGCAGGGCGAGACCGGTGGTCACGGAGCGGGCCGACACGGAAACCTGCAGGTCCGCCACGAAGCTGCGCTCGCCCGTCTGCCGCACCACCGCGGCGCCCTCGAAGTCCCGCGCACGGCCGCGGAACCCGCCCACGTTGTCGCGGACGAACAGCTCGATGCGGGACTCCTCGGGGACGACCACGAAGCGGCCCGTGGCCAAGAGTTGCGCGTGGGCGCGGGAGGCCGCGACCACGGACACCACCACCGCCGCGGCTAGGGCCAGGCGCGGCCACCCACACCGCGCCCGGCCCCTGTGGGCGTCCCGGCTGTCCAACACACGCTAAAGGGTACCAAGCGCGCTGCCCCTTGTCAGCGGCCGGTGCGCGGCAGCTGCTGCCGGGTGACCACCGCCCCGCCCGCGTCCGGCGCGCAGTCCGTGGGATGGAACACCAGCGGGAAGCTCGGGTCGCTGTCGTTCCCCGCGAGGACCACGAGGTGCGCCAGGAGGTCGTCTCCTCCCAGGGCGGCCCGACCCACGCGGACCGTGACCACGTTGCTCGATCCTCCGGAGACCGACACCGACGCGGAGCCGCGGGGTACGCCGCTCGCGTCGTACACGGTGTACTGACCCGCACCGTCCCTGCGGGTCATGGCGATGTAGAAGTCCACCCCGATGGGACCCACCGCGGTGGTGGGACAGGCGGAGCGGTTCCCGGTGCCGGCATTCTGGTCGGTGTCGAGCTCGATGATCCCGGAGAGCTGCGAGCTCGTCGAACGACCTCCGGGCGGCGGGAGGAACACCCCCTGGGCAAAGGTGAGTTCCGCTGCCAGCTCGTCCGAGGTGCGGACCGTGCGGACCTGGGTGACGTCGTAGTTCGTCCCGCTGGTCCCGAAGGCGTCCCCTTGGGGGTCGCGGAACGTGCTGGTGACTGCACCGGGCTGGGCGCCCGGCAGGGTGGTGCCACAGCCCGCCAGGAACGCGGCACCCAGCGCGATGACGAAAACCCGTCCAAGCATCTCCGGCCTCCCTGTCTCCGACGTCCAACCGGATCACGCAGGGAGGCCGGCTTGGGTTCCCTCTGTCCCCGCAAGACCGTCGGCCGGACCGGGGTCCCCAAAGAGCCGCGCGGCCATCTTCGGAGTGGTCTAGCGGGTGGGCGCTGCGGCGAGTCCTCCGCCCGCGGGCTCCGTCAGGGTCCCGCGCTTGCTCATCCACACCGCCAGCGCGATGAGGCCCAGGGCCCCGGCGCTCACGAGGATCTCCAGCGCAAGCGGCATCGGCCGGATGATCACCGGCGCGATGAGGATGGCCACCAGGTTCATGACCTTGATGATGGGGTTGAGGGCGGGACCGGCGGTGTCCTTGAGGGGGTCACCCACGGTGTCGCCCACCACCGCGGCCTTGTGCGGGTCCGTGCCCTTCCCGCCCAGGTAGCCGTCCTCGATCTTCTTCTTGGCGTTGTCCCACGCGCCGCCCGTGTTGGCCATGAACACCGCGAGCAGCTGCGCCGTGAGGATGGCGCCGGCCAGGTAGCCGCCCAAGGCGCTGGCGCCCAGGCTGAACCCCACCAGCACGGGCGCGGCGATGGCCACGAGGCCCGAGGGCAACAGCTCCCGCTGCGCCGCGCTCGTCACGATGTCCACGCACCGCGAGTACTCGGGCCGGGCCCGGCCCTCCATGAGGCCCGGGATCTCCCGGAACTGACGCCGCACCTCCTCAACCACGTGGAAGGCCGACCGGCCCACCGCGCGGATCAGGAAGGCGGACACGAGGAACGGCACCGCGCCGCCCACGAGCAGCCCGATGAACACCAGGGGCAGGTTCACCTGGATGCCCACCCGTTCGAGGGCGTGCAGCAGCGCGTCGCCGCCCGAGGCCAGAGCCCGGGACAGCTCCCGGGGATCTGCGAACAGCTGCGCCTCGCCGAGGTATGAGCGGAACAGGGCCGTGGCCGCCACCACCGCGGTAGCGATGGCGAATCCCTTGGTGAGGGCCTTCGTGGTGTTCCCCACCTGGTCCAGCCGCGCCACCACGCGACCCGCCAGGCTGTCGCCCCGCTCGACGCCCGACATTTCGAAGATGCCGTTGGCGTTGTCCACGATGGGCCCGTAGGTGTCCTCGGCCAGGATGAACCCCGTGGTGGTCAACAGCCCCAAGCCGGCCAGGGCGATGCCGTAAGCGGACAGCGCCGGGTCCCCACCGAAGATGGCGAACGAGCTCAGGATGGTGGCGGCGATGGCGGCGATGGACCACACGCTGGACTCCATGCCGAGGCCCATGCCCGTGAGCAGGAGGGTGGCCGAACCCGTCTTGCTGGAGTAGGCGATCTCCGTCACGGGCGGTCGGTCCGTGTGGGTGTAGTAGTCCGTGATCCGCTCGATGACCACCGCCAGCAGGATGCCGGTGAAGGTGGCCAGGAAGTACCGCCAGTCTCCCAGGTACCACCACGCCACGGCCCCGAACCCCACCGTGGCGAGCCCCGCGGCGGTCCAGAACCCGCGGGTGATGGGCTTCATGGGGTCCCCGAGCTCCTCGTCGGAGCCGCGGACCACCCACGTGCCCACCACCGAGGCGAACACCCCGACGGCGCGCACCAGCAGGGGGAAGATCACCAGCTTCAGGGCGAAGGCCTGCGCTGCGGCCTCCGTGGGGAACCGGGCACGGAAGGCGGGCTCCAGCAGGGTGGCGGCACCCAGGATGATGGCCGCCACCAGCGTGACCTCGTAGGACTCGAACACGTCCGCAGCCATGCCCGCGCAGTCGCCCACGTTGTCGCCCACGTTGTCCGCGATCACGGCTGCGTTCCGCGGGTCGTCCTCCGGGATGCCCGCCTCCACCTTGCCCACCAGGTCCGCGCCCACGTCCGCGGCCTTGGTGTAGATGCCGCCGCCGACCCGCATGAAGGCGGCCACCAAAGACCCCCCGAACCCGAAACCCACCAGCACCCGCATGGCGTTCTCCCGGAACGCCATGAAGATGAGCACCGCGCCCAGCAGCCCCAGGCCCACGGTGAACATGCCGGAGATGGTGCCCGCCTGGAACGCAACCTCCAGCGCTTCCTTGAACGACCGCCGCGCCGCGCTCGCCACCCGCACGTTGCCCTGCACCGCGGACGTCATGCCGACGTAGCCCGCGCCGTAGGACGCGAGACAGCCCATGAGGAAGGCCACGGCCACCCCGAAGGCCAGGCCTGGCTGGTCCCGGTACACGGGCAGGTACAGCGCGTACAGCGCGACCGCGAGCAGCCCCACGAACCAGGCCATGGTCCGCGCCTGCCTGGACAGGTAGGCGTGGGCGCCCTCCTGGATCGCGCGCGCCACGGCCACCATGGCCTCGGGGCCTGGGTCCCGGCGCAGCACCCGCCGGCGTAAGACCCAGCCGTACGCCAGGGCCAGCACGCTGGAGGCGAGCACGACCCACAGGAGCGCGAGCTCCGTGGCGGCAAAGGGGGGCAGGACGATCTTCGCCTCAGACATACGACCTCCTCGTCGCGCGGTGAGGCCTTGCAGGAGGGGTCCTGCGGGCCCGATCCGTTATGCTAAGCGATCCGGGGCCGCGGCGCCAATGCTGGAAGCCCCTCAGGGGGCAGGGCGCAGCAGGAGCCGCTCCGGACACCCGCCCCCGGAGCTCACCTCCAGCCGGAGGGCCGCACCGTCCGGGACCCGGCGGTACAAGGGCAGGGTCTGTTGGCCAGCCGCCAGTTCCGGCCGTACCTGGTGGCTCACGCGCAGCACAAGACCGTCCATACGGCGAGGCGGCCCGGTGGTTTCGAACCAGCCGCCGCGGCGTACGAAGCCCTCGGCCGGAAGCCCCCAGCCGAGCGACTGGAACCGCATGCCCTCAAGCCACAGGCTGCGGTCCCAGACCCGGTAGCGCTCCACCACCGGGGTGCGCTCCACGGAGTGCACGTACCGCAGCTCGAAGCGTCCGTCCGGAGGTAGGCACACCGACAGGTCCGGGGTGCGGGCGCACGAAGCGAGCAAGACCACCAGCACGGCCCACGGGGGCCTCACGCCCCACGCCCCCATGCGCTCCCCGCCACACGCCTGCCGCGCGCCTCGGGCGTCCCGACGGCCCCTCCCACGAGGAACTCCCTCAGGGGCCGCGAAAGGAACCGCCGGGACGGAACACCACCTGCGCGCCGACCCCGATGCCGTGCCGCCGGAAGAACCCCTGGTTCACCTCCAGCGCGTACTGGGCCTCCTGCCGCGAGAGGTACACCGGCACGTCCCCTTCCGGCGGAGGCGGGTCCATGTCCTGGATGTCCACGATGCGCCACCGGGGGTCGACGAAGGCGATGGAAAGGGGGATCCGGGTGTTCTTCATCCAGAAGGCGAGCCGCGCGGGCGCTTCGAACACGAACAACATCCCCGCGTACTCCGGCAGGTGGGTCCGGTACATGAGCCCCCGTGCCCGGGTCTCCACGGTGTCGGCGACCTCCACCGTAAGGGTCACGCGGCGGTCGCCGTCCACCAGGGTCACCACGCCCCGAGGCAGCCCCGCCGCGGCGGGGGAGTGGACCGCCCACACCAGCAAGGCCGCGAGCAGGAAGGCCGCACGCATGACCAACCCGATTCTACGGCTCCGGCAGCTCCGTGGGCACCGCCTCCAGGTGGAGGAGCTGGCCTTCGCGGAGCGCCCACAGCCGCAGGGGTTTGCCGGGCACGTGTTGTCCGAGGGCCAGCTGCAGGTCCTCCGGAGAACGGACCGCCCGGTCACCGGCGCGGACCACCACGTCGCCGGGCCGCAAGCCCGCCCGGTCCGCCGCAGACCCGCTCTCCACGTGCACCACCTGGGCCGCTTGCTCGGAGTCCAGCCGGTGCTCGAGGACGGCACGCCGAGCGAGACGCGCGGGCTGCGCGGCCACCCCGAGGTACGCACGGCGCACCCTGCCCTCCCGCAGCAGTTGCGCGGCCACCCAGCGGGCGGTGTTGACCGGGATGGCGAAGCACAGACCCTGCGCGGCCGCGATGACCGCGGTGTTGACCCCCACCACACGGCCCTGCGCGTCCGCGAGGGGCCCTCCGGAGTTCCCGGGGTTCAACGCGGCGTCCGTCTGGATGACGTTCTCGATGAGCCGCCCCGTCTGGCTGTAGAGGGTGCGCCCCAGCGCGCTGACGACCCCCGCGGTGACTGTGGCGGCGAAGCCCAGGGGGTTGCCGATGGCCACCACGAGCTGGCCGACGCGCAGGCGGCTCGAGTCGCCCAGCTCCGCGGCGGCTAGGTCCGCCACGGGGAGCTGCAGGAGCGCCAGGTCGGTGTGCGGGTCTTCGCCCACCCGCCGCGCGGCGACCGCTCGTCCGTCCGGGAGCCGGACTTCCACGCGGTCTGCCCCCTGCACCACGTGGTGGTTGGTGAGCACGTAGCCGTCCGGAGTCAGCACGAGACCGCTGCCTCCCGCGAGGGCTTCCCGCGCAGCAGACCGCCCGCGCCGGACCGAGCCCACGCTCACCACCGCGGGTCCTACGCGCTCCACGGCCCGGACCACGGCGCGGGAGTACGCGTCTAGCGCCTCCGCCTCCACGGGGTCCGGCTCTTGGCGGACGACGGTCAGTGAGTCCACGCGGTCCTCCTCAACACCGGCAACGCGACCCCACCAGGCGATATTCCCGTGCGTCACCAGGACTGGGAGGATGTGCCGCGAAATACACCGGGTATGGACGAGCTGCGCGAGTTTCGGGTGCGGGACAACGTGTGGGTCTGGACCCTGGGCGGAGACGGCGTTGGGACCAGCTACGGGGCCAACTGTGTGGCGGTGGTGGCGGACGCGGGCGTGGTCCTGGTGGACCCCTTGGGCGCGCCGGCCCACGCCCGCCTGGTGGAGGCGGCCCTGCGGAGGAAGACTGACCGCCCGGTCCGGGTGGTGGTCCTCACGCACCACCACGCGGACCACACGTGGGGCGCGAGCCACTTCGTCCGCCAAGGCGCGCTTTTGCTGGCCCACCGGGCGTGCCGGGAGCGTATGGCGGCCGAGCACCCCACCCTGCTGGCCACGCGGCAGGCGCAGCCGGAGGCTGCAGAGTTGCTGGCGGAGGTTGCTCTGGTGCTCCCCTCCCTGACCTTCGACGAGGGGGTGGGGCTGCACCTGGGCGTGGAGGTGGAGGTGTGGCACCCGGGCCACGCCCACAGCCCGGGAGACGTCTTCCTGTACCTTCCGGAAGCCAGCGTGGCCGTGTGCGGTGACCTGGTGTTCTCCGGCTACCACTTCCACTACGAGCACGCGGACCCCACCGGCGTGCGGCAGGGACTCCAGGCCCTGCGGGCCCTGGACGCAGAGGTGTTCGTACCAGGCCACGGCGAGCCGGGCGGGCCGGAGCTCGTGGCGGCACAGGCGGCGTACCACGACGCCGTGGAGGAGGTCGTGCGTCAGGCCCTGGCCGCCGGGAAGGGTGAAGCCGAGGTGCTGGCGGCCCTGCGCGCGCGTTTCCCCGACTACCGGCGCGAGTGGGTGCTGCCCGTGACGTACCAGCGCCTGCGGCAGTGGCTGCGCCCGGCCCGGGGAGGCCGGCCGTGAGAGTGGTCTGCGACCTGCACCTGCACTCCAAGT
>BEII01000086.1 GCA_002898935.1 bacterium HR32 | reverse complement strand
GAAGCCCCAAGACCCGGAACTCCTTTTCCCGGGACCGCACGCCTCTCACCAGTTCCACCCGCGACGCCGCCACCCCTAGGACGGAGGCCAGCAGCCGCCGCGCGGCCTCGTTGGCCTCTCCCCCCACAGGCGCTGCCTTCACCCGGACCAGCAGGCTGTCCCCCCGCACGCCCACCTCGTCCCTGCCGCTGCGGGGCTGCACCCGCACCCGCAGCACGCAACCGCTTTCGCTCGCCCTCGCCCAACCCGGCAACTCTGTCCCTCCGCGGCCTCCCCTCAGGGCCTGGGGGAGGGGAAGTGCTTGCGGACGAACCCCTGGAAGGCCAGCCCCGTGGCGCGTAGTCTGCCGGTCGGGTCTACGAGGCCCCGGGCCTGCGGCCCGTCCATGGCGAACCACACCGCCACGGGCAGGCCAGACTTCACCACTTGCTCCATGACTGCCACGGTCTGCGCAGGGTCGTCCGTCCGCTGTCCCATTTCGTTGGAGACCGCGGGGAGCCCTGTCTGCGACCGGAGGGAGTCCACCACCTCCCGAAGGGCCTCCGGGTCTGACTCGTACCAGTGGAAGTTTACGAAGTCCGCGCCGGCCGCGCGGTAGGACCTCAGCAGCCGTCGTCCGCGGTCCACCTGCACAGCAGCCTGCCGCGAGTCCACCAGACGCCTCTCCGGCCCCCGGAACACCCGGCGGGCGAAGTCCTCGGCCCGCCCCAGCTGTCCCAGGTCGCGGTAGTGGAAATACGTCAGCAGGGCCGTGAGCCGGCTCACCAGTCCTCCGTTGGTACAGCGCACCCCGTGGGCGTGCGCAGCCTGACAGGCCACCTGCAGCTGGGACGCGTATTCCTCAGGACTGCCCGCGTAGAACAGGGACGCGGAGTTTTCCTCGTTCTCCACCACCAGCAGGGCGGGGCGGTAGCGCGTGACCACGGCCTCCACGGTGCGACGGTACGACCCCAGGTCCGTGGGAGGGTGCGCCGGCTCGCGGGGCTGGTGGGTGTGGCGGACGGTGAGCACCAGCTCGAAGCCCGCCCTCTGAAACCGGCCACACGTGGGGCAGGACGGCTCAGGCTGCGCGGTGAGTACGGCCTGTGGCCGCACGAACCGTGCCCCCAGCGCCTTCGCCACCTCCACTCCCTGCTGGCTCTCCGCCAGCCGCGGCGGGAGCATCACGCCGAAGGGATTGGCGAGGCCCGCTGGCGCAAGGACCGCCGCGGGAGCTCGCCCGAGGACCGCCGCCACCACAGCCGCGGCAACCCACGCGGACAGCCCCCCTCGGACGGCTCTGTCCTTCACGCACTGATTGACGCCCCGGGTCCGGGAAAGGTTCAGCCAGTAACCTTCGCCCAGGCACACCGGATCCGGTCCCGGGGCTGGGTGTAGTTCGCGGGCCCGCCTTCGGGTCGGCCATCGTTTCGCGCTGCCCGAAGAAGCAGGGAGGTGGGGGAGCTGTTACCGGAGCTGTGGCGGAGGGGGACTTTGACCTGGCCCTGCCGGGGCTCTTTGGGGAGGACGCTCCCCTGTCGGCGAGCACAGGCCCGGCTGAAGGAGCCCTCAGCGCGGGGGCGTCTGACACCAAGTCTTTGACACCAGATGTCTGACGTCATGGGTCAACGTTGCGGGAAAGACGCCGAGCTAACTCGTGCCCCACGTCCGGCGGTAGCTTCATATCGCGATGACCTCATCGCGCACCAGGTGCAACCGAACGACCAGGGGCTGCCCTCCCCCGGCGGGTCGCCTTCCATGAACCCTCGCCCCAGCGTGAGCCCTTGCCGCCCCCCTGGCAGCCCGGAGAGGCCAGCGAATCGTCGGCCGAGCTAGAGAACGGGAAGGCCGACGAGCAGAGGCATCACTCCGCTCCTGCGATCGGCAGCCTTCGGACCCGGATGCGAAGCTCTTCCAGCACAACGAGGCTTCCCTGTTCCAGGTCTTCCGCAATGCCAGGTAGATTCGCGAGAAGCAGTCGGACCTGGGCGTCCGGCCTGCGCCCCGACGCCCGGCGAAACAGGATCCACGGACGGCCTGCTGGTTCTACGATGAGCCAGCAACAGCCCGAAATCCGTATCCGCCGATACGAGGACCCGGTCCTCCCGGGCTGCGCGGTCCAAGATCTCCGGATCCTCGGCTGCCTGCATCCCGTACTCACGGACGTGCACTGCATCATGCCCAGCCTGGCGGAGCCCTTCCGCAACCCGTGGCGAAAGGGCGTTGTCTACCAGGAACTTCACGGTACCGTGAGAGGCAGCTCACGCTCCCGCACAGCCTCTGCCGCGTAGCGAAGCGCCTCGTGGATGTCTTCCGGTGCCAGGTCGGGATACGCCGCAAGGATCTCCTCCTCCGTCATCCCGTCGGCGACCATGCTTACCACGGTCGCAACCGGAATGCGCAGTCCTCGAATGCACGGCACACCGCCCATTTGGTGGGGATTTACGGTGATCCGCGTAAACTTCATCGTCCAGCCCTCCCGTCTCCCAAGCCGGTCTCAGCTCGACTGACACGCGCCCAATCGGTCTTGCTTTCCGTCGAGCATCCCGGCCTGCTCGTCCGCCGAGCGAATTCTACCGACTGGTGTTCGCCCCAAGCAAGACGGCCCCGACCCTGCGCGGTTCATCGGTGCTTCAGGGCATCACAGCATGCCTCGCGCCGCCCTTGTTGCTCAGGCTCCACCTTGCATACTCGTGGCACCCGACAAGTGTCTGACGGTATGGGTCAAACTCCGCCTGCGAGCTCTCCCCTCTACGGTGGTCGAGGCGGGACTCCGACTGACCGAGGCACACCACCGTCCGCCTCCACCGTCGAGCCCGCGCGGCGGCGACCTTACGGGAACAGCTGCTCGCCGGTGTCCGCGTCGAACACCGTGATGGCCATGGTGGGGCAACCCTCGGCGGCCTCCAGTACCGCCTCCAGGGGGTCACCCTCGGGGTCCAGGACCGCGGACTGGCCCTGTTCGTTCAGGGCGAAGGTGCGAGGGGCCGTGAGCACGCAGATGCTGCTGCCCACGCACCGGTGGTAGTCCACCTCAATGCGCAACCGCCGCACGCCTACCACTCCACGTGTAGCTCTGCCAGGGCACGCGACACGATGGTCGGGTGGTACTCCAGCTCGTCGCTCGCCAGGCGCATGTGGGGGAAGCGCTGCACCAGAGCCGCGAACGCCTCCTGCCCCTCCAGCCGGGCCATCGGGGCTCCCAGGCACACGTGGATCCCGTGCCCGAAGGCCACATGGGGGTTGGGGTTGCGGGTGATGTCCACCCGGTCGGGGTCGGGGAACTTCTCCGGGTCTCGGTTTGCGGACGCCAACACCAGCAGCATGCGGTCGCCCGCCCGCACGGTCTTCCCGCCCAGCTCCACGTCCACCTTGGCCCACCGGAAGGTGGCCTTCACCGGCCCGTCGTAGCGCAGCAACTCCTCCGTCGCGGACCGGTTCAAGGAGGGATCCTGACGCAGCAGCTCCCACTGGTCCCGGTGCTGCAGTAGCGCCAGCAGGCCGTTGGCCAGCAGGTTCGTGGTGGTCTCGTGCCCGGCGAACAACAGGACCGTGCAAGTGGCCAGCAGCTCGTCGTGGCTCAGTAGGTCACCGCGCTCTTCCGCCTGCACCAGGGCCGAGACGAGGTCGTCCCGGGGATTCCGGCGTCGGTCGTGGATCAAGGGCTCGAAGTACTCCAAAAGCTTCACGAGCCCCGCCTGGGACCGCTCCCGCCGGTCGGGGTCATCTGCCCGGATGAAGAAGATCCGGGACGTCTCGTCGGACCATTCCTTCACCGCCTCCCGGTCTTCCGGGGGCACGCCCAGGTACTCGGAGATGACGATCACCGGCAGGTGGAAGGCGAACTCCCGCACGAACTCCATGTGGCCGCGGCCTTCCACTGCGTCCAGGAGCTCGTGCACGATCTGGCGGACCCGAGGCCGCAGGCGCTCCACGCTGGTCGGGGTGAAGGCTTTGTTGACCAGCATGCGCACCCGGGTGTGGTAGGGAGGGTCGGTGAACACCAGCCACTTGGAGAAGTACTTGATGAGAACGTGCAGTCGTTCCCGGTCGTGCTCTGTGAGTTCCTGCTGGAAGTGCGCCATGCGGTCGCTGGACAGGCGCTCGGGGTCCCGGAAGGCGCGCACGACGTCGTCGTAACGCGTCACGAGCCACCCGCCCCACCGGTCGTTCCAGTGGACGGGGTCAGTTTCCCGCAAGCGGGCGAAGTACCCGTACGGGTCGCGTACCACGTCGGGCGCGAGCAGATCGTCCTGGACCAGCACCCCGATCCCCTCCCTCCGGGGCCGTCGCCCCTGCCATTGTACGTCCAGCGGTGAAGGGCTGCGCTACCGGAAGGCCGTGGGCTGCAGGGTCCCGGGGCCGGCCACCACCGACGGCGACCGCAGCACCGCGGCCGCGAGCCGCACCACCGGGTCGAGGAGGTCCGGCCGCACCTTGTCCGGGGTGTCCTCCGGACTGTGGTAGTTGGGGTCGTCCGGCCGGTGCAACATGGCCGCCGGCACGCCCGCCCGCTCGAAGGGCACGTGGTCGCTCGCGCCCATGCGGCGGGCCTCGAGCCGGACTCCCAGGCGTCGGGCGGCGTCCAGGGCCGCTTCCACCACCCGCCGGTCGGAGCCCGTGTTGCCCACCAGCAAGCGCGGGCCCACGCCCACCATGTCCAGGTTGAGCATGGCCCGAAGGCCCCGGACCCGCTCGCTGCGCGCGTACGCCTCCGAGCCGAACAGCCCGAGTTCTTCGGCACCGAAGGCCACCACCTCCACGGTCCACGGCGGCGGCTGCGCCCGCAAGAGCCGTGCCGCCTCCAGGGCCGCGCCGACTCCGCTGGCGTTGTCGTTGGCGCCAGGGCTCCCCTCCACGGAGTCCACGTGCGCGCCCAGCAGCACCCGGCCGCCGTCCCGGCCTGCCAGGGTAGCCACCACGTTGTGGGACGTCCGGGTCTCAAGCCAGGTATCCACCACCAGCAACACCAGCACCGGCCCCTGGGCGAGGAGATCCCGCAACCGTAGTCCTTCCTCCCGGGAGATGGTCACCGCGGGGACCGAGGACCGCCGGGTGAGCGTGCCGACGAGCGGGCCGGGCTCGTGGTTGTACACCACCACCGCCCGGGCCCCGGCTCGGGCCGCGTTCTCCACCTTCTCCAGAAAGGTGATCTCGCCCCGCTGCACCAGGGCTACCCGCCCCTGCACGTCCACCGCCCGGAAGTCCTCCGGCCTCCCCAGGGCCGCGAACACCAGGGGCGCTGCCAAGACGCCCTCCGTGGACGGCGAGTAGACCAAGGCGCGCGGGTTCAGAGCGATCCGGGCCGGTGAGGTCACCTCAAGACCGACCTTGAGCGTCTCGAAGTACGGGAAGGGAAAGGCCACCACCTCCACCCGGTAGCCCATCTCCCGCAGGCGGGCGGCCACGTAGTCCACGCCGCGGCGCTCCGCCTCGGTGCCCGCAGGCCGCGGCGCCGCGCCCGCGAGGGCCACCACGTGCGCGTACGCGCGCTCCCCCGCGTCTTCCGCGACGGGCGTGGCCGCCGCCACGGCGGCGGCGAGGAAGAGCCACAGGATCCGCACGGTCCCTCCAGCCGCGAGGCTAGCGGAGATGGGTCAGGAGGATGTGAAGGTCACTCCTCGGCGGCAAAGGCGTCGCGCAGCTGGCGGTAGGTGTCCAGGAGGTGCTGCGGGATGACCTTCACGTCTGCCAGCACGGGCATGAAGTTGGTGTCGCCCACCCAGCGGGGCACCACGTGCACGTGGAGGTGGTCCTCGATGCCGGCGCCCGCCGCCCGGCCCAGGTTCAGCCCGATGTTGAAGGCCTGCGCGCCGAAGGCGCGGCGCAGAGCCCGCACCGACCGCCGGACCGCCTCCCAGAGGTCCACCACCTCCTCACGGGACAGGGCGTCCAGGTCGCCGGTGTGCCGCAGGGGGACGGCCATCACGTGTCCGCTGTTGTACGGGTAGCGGTTGAGCATGACGAAGGCGCTGCCGCCCCGCCACACGATGAGGTTGTCCTCGTCAGAACTCTCCGCCGGCTTCGTGCAGAAGATGCAGCCTTCGGGCTCAGGGCCCTTGATGTAGGCCAGACGCCAGGGCGCCCACAGGTGCTCCACAGCCCGCCTCAGGACGGAGTTCGGCTCCGCGCGGGCAGCAGGCCGAGGCGCGCCAAGGCCTCCGCGGCCGCCGCCTGCTCCGCGTCTTTCTTGGTCCGGCCGCGCCCCTCCCCGAGTACCCGGCCGCCCACCTCCACCACCGCCACGAACGCCTTCGCGTGGTCCGGTCCCTCGGTGGCGGTGATGCGGTAGCGTGGGAGCCTGCGGTCTTTCTGCTGGACGAACTCCTGCAGCTGGCTCTTGAAGTCACCGGGCGCTTCCTCCAGCCCCTCCAGCCGCTCCGCGTACCACCGGCTGACGACCGCGTGCGCCACCCCGTACCCCGAGTCCAAGTACACGGCCCCCACCACGGCCTCCAGCACGTCCGCCAGCATGCTGGCGCGTTCCCGGCCCCCGCCCCGTTCCTCCCCGCGGCCCAGCAGGATGTAGGACCCCAGCTCCAGGGAGCGCGCGATGTCGGCGAGGGTGGGCTCGTTCACCAGGCGCGCCCGCAGGCGGGCCAGGTCGCCCTCGCTGCGGTCGGGAAAGCGCCGGTACAGGTGGTCGCTCACCACCAGGTTCAGCACCGCGTCGCCCAGGAACTCCAGGCGTTCGTAGGTGCCCGCGCGGTCGGTCCCGCCCTCGTGCGCGTACGACCCGTGGGTGAGGGCAAGGTTCAACAGGCTCAGATCGCGGAACCGCACGTCCAACCGCGCCTCCAGAGACCGAAGCTGTTCTGCGCGTTCCGGCTCGAGCGCTTGGGGGATCGCAGCGGCTCCCCTGTCCGGCGCGGCCATGGAAGGGGCGTTACGCGTCCTCGAACCTCCGAACCGCGAGAGTGCAGTTGTGGCCGCCGAACCCGAAGGCGTTGGACAGCGCCACCCGTACGGGCGCGGGACGGGCACGGTTCGGCACGTAGTCCAGGTCGCAGTCGGGGTCGGGGGTCTCGTAGTTGATGGTGGGCGGCAGGACTCCCTCGTGCACGCTGAGGGCGCAGGCGATCAGCTCCACGCCGCCCGCGGCGCCCAGCAGGTGTCCCGTCATGGACTTGGTGGAGCTCACCGCGAGGCGGTACGCGTGGTCCCCGAAGACCCGCTTGATGGCCAGGGTCTCGAACTTGTCGTTGTACGGGGTGCTGGTGCCGTGGGCGTTGATGTAGTCCACCTCTTGCGGGCTCAG
>BEII01000085.1 GCA_002898935.1 bacterium HR32 | reverse complement strand
CGGGGCGCGGGCCGGCCGCGGCCTGCTCGGCGGGCTTCGGGACGCCTTCCGCTGGCGACGGCGCCGGTACGCAGGGTACCTGGTACACCTGGGCGTGCTGGTCATGGTCGTGGGGATCGTCGGTAGCCACGCCTACGTGCGGGAGCGGGAAGTCGCGCTGCGTCCGGGCGAACGGTTCACCGTCGGGCCGTACGAGGTCACCTACCGCGGGCTGGAGCACGGCGGGACACCCCTTGCGGAGGTCACCCGCGCGGTGCTGGAGCTCCGCGAGGGAGGCGGCAGCGCGGTGCTACGGCCCGTGCGCCTGTACTACCCGCGGCGGGACCAGGTGGTGAGCCGACCCGCTATCCGGTCCACCCTTCGGGACGACGTGTACGCGGTGCTGAGCGCCTTCGAGGGAGACCGGGCCACGGTGCGGGTCTGGGTGAACCCTCTGGTCCGGTGGGTCTGGGCCGGCGGCCTCGTCGCGTTCTTCGGAGGTTTGCTCCTCCTGTGGCCCGACCGGCGGGCCCCGAAGCTCCCGTCGCCTCCCCTGCGGCCCTCTCGGGACGGACACCCCGCGCGGCGTGCGCAGGCCGCCCGCGAGGTGGTGCGCGCGCTCGGCGGCTCGACGAGGGAGGGCAGCCGGCCGTGAAGCCGGTTGTGCTCGTGCTGTGCTTGGTCGCGCTCGCGGCCCAGCCCGCGGGTGCACAGGCGCTGGATGACCGGGTTCGGGCCGTGGCCTCCCGGCTCATGTGCCCGGTGTGCGAGGGCCGGACGGTGGCGGAGTCCACCTCGCAGCTCGCGGCGCAGATGCGGGCGCTCATCCGCGAGCGGCTCGCCCGCGGGGAGGCGGAGGAGGAGGTGGTGCAGTACTTCGTGGACCGCTACGGGCCTTCGGTACTGGCAGCCCCGCCCCCGCGGGGCTCAGGGCTGGCGCTGTGGGCCCTGCCCGTGCTCCTGGTCGCTGCCGGCGCCGCGTACGTGGTCGTGCGCTTGTGCGGCCCTGGAGGTCCAGAGGAGGATGCGGCGTAGCGTCTGGGCCTGGGTGTGCGGCTTGCTGGCGTGCACCGCAGGCGCCGCCGCGGCGGCGGAGGTGCGGGGCTGGGTCGTACACGGTGAGACCGGCCGGCCGCTTGCGGGTGTGGAAGTGAGGGTGCTCGGCATGGAGGCCGGGGCGCCCCCCGCGGAGGTGGTGGCGCGCACGGACGCACGCGGGGGCTTCCGGGTCGGGCGACCCATGCAGCGCCGGACCGTGGTGGTGCAGGCCACCTACCGCGGGGTCGTGTACACCTCGGGCCCCCACCGTCCAAGGGACGACCTGGTGCTGACCCTGCGGGTGTTCGAAACCACCCAGGACCCGCGCGGGCTGTACGTGGCGCGGCGGGCCACGTTGCTGGAGCTGGCCCCCGCCGGCCTCGTGGTGCGGGAAGTGGTGGTGCTGGGCAACGCCTTGCGCCGGACCTTCACAGGTCAGGCAGGGGCCACGGTGCGCGTGCCGTTGTTCGTCGGCGCGCAGGACGTGCGGGTGATGAGCGGCATGGCCCCTGCGGGGACCGACCCGTCCGGAGCGCTGGTGGACACCCTGCCGGTTTGGCCCGGCGAGCGCCCTGCGGTCCTGGCGTACCGGGTGGCGGTGCGCGGGCCCGCCCTCCTGGAGCTCCCGGTGGGCCTTCCCACGTTGACGCTGGACGTGTTCGCAGCCGAGCCCTTGCGGGTGTCCTCCGAAGTCCTGACACCCCGCGAGGAGCGGGAGGTGGAAGGGCGGCGTGTGGTGCGGCTGGCCGCGGACCGCCTCCCCCCGGACCTGGTGGTGCGCATGCGGGTCTTTGGCCTCCCGCGGCCTTCGGCTGCGCCGGCGTGGGCCTTGGGCGGGCTCGTCGCTGCCGCTTGCACCGCCTTCGTGGCCCGGCCCTTCCTCCGGGGAGGTTGATCCGCGCGGGGTTTCCCGCTACACTCGGTTCGCATGCACACGCAACCACAAGCCCTCCTGTTCGCCCCGCGTCAGTGCATCTGTCCTCGGCGGGGGCAGGGCCGTGGCTGTGGCCACGCCGGCCTCCGCTCCGCCTAGAGCCTGTCCCGGAAACCCCTCGAGCGAACGGTCTGGGGTCCCCAGAAATCGCAGGGTGGTTTACCGGCACGCGGCCGGAGCACTCGAGTTCGAACTAGCTCGCCTGACCGGCCGCGCCCGCCGGCCTCTCGAGGCCTGGAGGTGGACGGATGCGACGCGGACACGGGCTTTCGAGTTTAGATTGCTGCCAGCAGGTCCAAACCGAGCCTTCCGACGGCCGGATCAGCCGCCGGCATTTCCTGGCCTCGCTCCTCGCGGCCGTCTTGGCCGGGTGGGACGCGACTCGGAGCCTGGCGTGGGGTCAGGGGCGGCGCCGCGTAAGGCTCGGCTTCTGTGGCCAGCTCTTGTGCGTGGTGCCCTATGAAGTAGCCCGCCACCACGGGTACTTCGCAGAGCAAGGGCTGGACGTCGAGCTGGTGTACTTCCGCGGCGGGGCCGCGGCCATGCAAGCCCTGATGGGTGGGGCCGTGGACTACGCGGCCACCTCCTTCGACGTGGCCCTCGGTGCCTTCGCCCGGGGTGCGCGCGTCGTGCGCTTCTTCACCACGGGCCGCCTGCCCCTATTCGCGCTGGCCACCGCTCCGGCCCAGGCCGACCGCCTGCGGCGCATCGCAGACCTCGCAGGCCGGACGGTGGGTGTGTCCGGGCTCGGCAACGCCGACCACGCCCTCGCCCTGTTCCTCCTGCGGCGCGCCGGGGTGGACCCCGCGCAGGTACGGTTCGCGGTGTTGGGGCCGAACCTGTACGACGCGCTGCGCGTGGGCCACGTGGACGCGGGCATGGTGCAGGAACCGGCCCTGACCCTGCTCAGCCGCGCGGGCGGTCGCGTGCTGGCCAACCTGATGGATCTCCGGGAGGCAGAGCGCTACCTGGGCGGTGCGTACGAGTTCATGGGCGTGGCCGTACGCCGGGACGACTGGTCCAGCCGCGAGGCGGAGATGCGGGCGCTGGCGCGGGCCCTCACCCGGGCCCTGCGGCTCGTGCACTACGGCACCCCGAAGCTCGTGGTCCAGGCCCTGCCGGCCGAGCTGGTGGCCGGCGGCGACCGCGAGCTGTTCGAGCAGGTGCTGGCGCGCCACCGCCGGTCCCTGTACCCGCAGAACGGCCGGCCGGACCTCGCCGCCGCCCGGCGGGTGGAACGGCTGCAGCGGGAGGCCGGGGTGCTGCCGCGTCCGGTGGACGTGGCGGAGCTCGTGACCACCGCCGTGGTGGAGGGGCTGTGAAGGCCCTACAGGTCCGCGGCCTGGCGGTGCGCTACGGGACCCACGCGGTCCTCCAGGGGGTGGACTTGGAGCTCGGCGAAGGCGAGTTCGTGGGCCTCGTGGGGCCGTCGGGCTGCGGCAAGAGCACCCTGCTGCGCTGCGTGGCCGGGCTCGTGAGCCCGGCGTCTGGTTCTGTGTCGGTGTTCGGGAGGCCGGTACGCGGCCCGGACCCGGAGGTGGGCATCCTGTTCCAGGACGACGCCCTGCTGCCCTGGCGCACCAGCCGGGAGAACGTGGCGCTGCCGCTCCGGTTCCGCGGCGTTGACCGCCGCGACAGCCGGGAGCAGGACGAGGCGTGGCTGCGGCGCGTGGGGCTGCTGGGCGCGGCAGACCGGTATCCCGGGCAGCTGTCAGGCGGCATGCGCAAGCGGGTGGCGCTGGCCCAGGTGCTGGCGGCGCGCCCCAAGCTGCTGCTCATGGACGAGCCCTTCGCCAGCGTGGACGCCATCGTCCGCCACTTCCTGGAGGCGGACGTGCTGCGGCTCGTGCAGGAAGAGGGGATCTCGGTCCTCCTCGTCACCCACGACCTGGAGGAGGCCATCGCGCTGAGCGACCGCGTGGCGGTGATGTCCGCAGGCCCGGCAGCCCGGGTGGTCCGGGAGTTCGCCGTGCCCTTCGGCCGGCCCCGGGACCTGGTGGGCGTGCGCTCGCAGCCCGCCTTTGGGGTCCTGGTGGAAGCGGTGTGGGACGCGCTGCGGTCGGAGGTGTCGCGCATGGGCTGGGAGGTGCCGGCGTGATCCGGGCCGCGGCAGCGCTGTGCGTGCTCGGGGCCTGGGAGCTGGCCTCTCGCCTTAGGTGGCTGGACCCCTTCTTGGTTCCGCCTCCAAGCCGGGTCGCTTCCGTGCTGTACGAGCTCGTGGGCACCGGCCAGGTGTGGCCGCACTTCCGCGCGACGGTCTGGGAAGCGGTGGCGGGCCTGGTGGTGGGGACCGCCTGCGGGTCTGCACTCGGCCTGCTGTCGGCCACGGTGCGGCCGGTGGCGGAGGTGCTGGAGCCGGTCATGGCGGTGCTCAACGCGGTGCCGCGGGTGGTGCTGGCGCCGCTGTTCGTCATCTGGTTCGGGATCGGGACGGCGTCCAAGGTCGCGCTGAGCTTCCTCCTGGTCATGGTGGTCATGTTCTTCGCCACGTACACCGGCGTGCGGGAGGTGGACCCGCGCCTGGTGGAACGCGTGCGGACCCTGGGCGGCGGGAGGCGCGACGTGGTGCGCGAGGTGTACGTGCCGTCCGTGAGCGCGTGGGTGGTGAGCGGCCTGAAGGTGGCCGTGGGGTTCGCCTTCACCGGTGCTGTGGTGGGCGAGTTCGTGGCTTCCAGCCAGGGCCTGGGTTACCTGCTGTCGTTCGCCCAGAGCACCTACAACGCGTCCCTGACCCTGGCCCTCATCGGCCTCGTGGTGGCGGCGATCCTGCTGTTGTTCTGGGGCTTCGGCCGGCTGGAGCGGTGGTGGCTGCGTTGGAGGCCCACCGACCCCGAGCCGGTCCGCCGCGCCCCGAAGCCCGCCCCCGCCGCCCGCCCTGCCGAGCAGGCCCCATAGACGGCGAGGGCCGGGATCGCGGCCCTCGCAGAGTGGGTTGTGCATCTCAAAAAGAAGCGCCCCGGGAGGTGCCCGGGGGCGAGCAGGCCGGGGCTCACGCCTGGGCTGGCTGCTGGGCGCTGCGCAGCCCGAGGAAGGCCGCGAGCAGCACCGCCAGCACCAACCCCCAGGCCACGACCGGCTCCGCGGGCACGTGCAGGCCCAACACGGGCTCAAGCGCGTACGCGCCCGGTCCCATGAGGGCCACCGCCACGGCCGCCGCGCTGTTGACCAGCGGGTACTCGTACCCGCCGTTCTGCACCCACAGCCCGTTCCGGGCGTGGACCAGCGCGATGGCCACGGCCATCACGGCCACGATCAGCACCGCGGCCACGGGCACCAGCAGGCCGAGCGCCAGCAAGGCACCGCCCACGAACTCCGCGAGCCCGGCCACTAGCGCCCACAGCCGCCCGGGACGCAGCCCGAGCTGCTCCATCCAGGCCGCGGTCCCGCCGAGGCCGCCGCCGCCGAACCAGCCGAACAGCTTCTGAGCCCCGTGCCCGACGAACAGGAGCCCGACGACGGTACGAAGGATCAGCAGGCCCAGGTCCAGCATCGGACTCACCTCCTTTCGCCGTCACGGGTGCCGGGGCGGCCCTGCCGCCCCGGCCCAGGGATCAAGCGGCGAGCTCCACCGGGACCTTCTTCGGGAGCAACTTCTGCTCGACCGGAACCCGGATCTCCAGGATCCCGTCCCGCCACTGGGCGCGGGCCTGCGCCGCGTCCAGCCCGGCGGGCAGGGTCAGGGTGCGCTCGAAGCGCCCGTACGGGATGCCGATCATCACCACGTCGTCCCGGGGCACTTCAGGCGCCTTCCGCTCCCCGCGGACCGTCAGGGTGTTCGGACCCGCCAGGATCTCCACGGCCTTCGGGTCCACCCCGGCCAGGTCCAAGCGGACCACGAAGTGGCCGTCTGCGAAGTACGCGTCCATGGCGGGCACGAACGCCACGTCCGCGGTGGTCTCGGAACCGAAGATCCGGTCGAACAGGTTGCTGAGCTCCCGCTGGAGCGCCGCGATCTCCGCAAAGGGACTCGTCCGACGCACCAGCATGGCCCATCACCTCCTCTCCCGAGATCTTCGGCGCCCGCACCCGCGGGCGTGGACGCGCACCAGGGTGCCCGGCGCGAGGTCGCGCCCGCCGGGTGAGGAGGTGGAGTCGCCAGCCCGGGCAAGCCAGCGTGCGGACACGACCCAGGCCGGGCGGCCCCTGGCCGCATCCACTTCTGGAAAACGAGGCGCAAGGCGCGTTATTCCCGGACCCGGCCCGGGCCGCGGGTGGGTGCGGGCCGGGGGGCGGGGGGTGCGTACGGGACCGGCACGTACTCCACGGAGGGCCTGCGGGGCCCGGCCTGAGGGTAGAGGGCCATCAGCCGGTGCACCTCCTGCGGCATCTCCGTGGACACCCGCAGCCCGAGCGCCCGCGCCTCCTCCACGGTGATGGGGTAGTCGTGGGTCCACCGGCCGCTGCTGAGGGCTTCCGCCACCGCCTCCGCCTGCTCCGGCTGCATCTTGTCCTCCAACAGCTCCCGCACCGCGGCCCGCACCTGCCGCAGGGCCTTCTCCGCAATGTCCGCCAGAATCACCGTCTGGTCGTCCACCTCGTTGATGTTCTTCCGCTCCAGCACCTTCAGCACCGACGCCGCAGGGTACTGGCCCAGCTGCGGGTCCACGGGCCCCAGGACCGCGTGCGGGTCCATGACGATCTCGTCCGCAGCCAGGGCGATGAGGGTGCCGCCGGACATGGCGTAGTGAGGCACGAACACCGTCACCTTGCCTCGGTGGGACCTCAGCGCCCGGGCGATCTGCTCCGCCGCCAGCACGAGCCCCCCGGGGGTGTGGAGGATGAGGTCGATGGGCATCTCGGGTGGGGTGAACCGGACCGCCCGCAGCACCGCCTCGGAGTCGTCGATGTCGATGTAGCGAACGAGAGGGAAGCCCAGCAGGCTCATGGTCTCCTGGCGGTGGATCATGGCGATGACCCGGGAGCCCCGGCGGCGCTCCAGCTCGTGGAGGAGGCGCAGCCGCGCGGCCTCCAGCCACCGCCGCTGCAGCACGGGCTGGAGGGCGGAGAGGATGAAGAATACCCACAGGAGATCGAGGAACGACACCGCAGCCTCCGTCAAGGAAATAGACTTGACATCCGTTCTCTCCCTCCGCGACACTGGAGGCGGGAACGAGTATACCGTGGAGGGCTGGCCATGAGCACGGTCCTGGATGGTCTGTCGCCGCGGTTGGAGATCCGTCTGGGGGCGGAGGCGTGGGCGGCGGACGGGCCCGCGGGGACGGTGACGCAAGTGGTGGTGAGCCCGCGGGAGCGCCGGGTGGTGGGCGTGGTGGTCCGCCTGCCCACGGGGC
>BEII01000084.1 GCA_002898935.1 bacterium HR32 | reverse complement strand
CTGCGGATCCCGCCCCTCTGCAGCTTTGTGACCAGATCGGGTGACGGCCCGATGGCAGGCCCGCAGGAAAGACCGGTAGCTGTTAGATCGGCGGCAAGAGGATCCGTTGGGTCGGGAGGTGTTCCGGTGAGCAGGCGAATTTCCGGGCTGGCCGTGGCTGGCTTGGTGGTGCTGGTGGCGGCGGCTGTGTACGCGGGGGTGGCCGCCCAGAAGGTGACGGTGGTGGCCAAGGAGTTCAGCTACACGCCCAGCAGGATCACCGTCAAGGCTGGACAGCCCGTGCAGGTCGTGCTGGACAACAAGGGCGTCCTCGAACACGACTTCGTGCTGGACAGGTTCAGGGTGAAGATGGGAGCAATCCAGCCGGGCAAGACCGGCACCGTGACCTTCACCCCCAACGCCAAGGGGACCTTCGAGTTCTACTGCAGCATCCCCGGCCACAAGGAAGCCGGGATGAAGGGCACCCTGGTGGTGCAGTAATCGCCGGAGGTAGACCCACGGGGCCGCGGCAACGTGGCCCCGTGCCTCAGCTCCCCACAGCGTGGTGGACCCGGGCGGTGCGATCCCTGAGGGGGCAGAAGGCCAGCCACAGGTGCTGCCGCCGGGCCCACTCCGCCCACTCCTCCTCGCCCAGGCGCGCCCGGAGTTCTGCGGACTCGATCCGCCGGTCGCCGGGGGTTAGGGACGCCAGGTTGACCAGCAGCGGGCAGGGGAAGTCCGGGCACACCCCGCAGTGGGCCACCTGCCGCTGCCGCGCGCACGCAAACACGGGGCAGAGGTTCTCTGGCTGCGCCTCCAGCTCGTCCTGGGTCGCGCACGTCGCGTGGAGAACCTCGTACCAAGCGCTCCCGACCCAGTACAGCCCGCACACCGCGGCGTAGTCCTGGGGTTCCCGCTTGACCTTTTCCATGGCGAGACACCTCCGCTTTCAGGCTGTACCCGGCGGCGAGGGGCTGACCATCGGGTCAGCACCCGACGGGCGGCCGACAGCCAGGCGCCTCCACCCTGGTCGGGCTCAATCCGTCCCGCGCCGGATAGGCATGGGCTGCCCTCCGCCGTACAGTCCTGTCGGAACTTCTCTGGCTTTTGGGGGAAGCGCGCATGCGGGTCGCTGTGGTGGAGAGGTCACCGGAGGTTCGAGAGGCCATCGCGCAAGTGTTGCGGGGACGGGCGCGGGTTGTGGAGGCGGCGGCCCTGGCGGAGCTGCTGCGGCTGGAGGAACCCGCGGAGGTGGTGGTGGCGGACTTCGCGGCGTGCGTAGGCGCGTGCCGGGCGGAGGTAGAGGCTCTGCGGCGCCGCTGGCCAGGGGTGCAGCTGGTGGTGGCCACCCCCGGGGACGAAGGAGAGTACGCCGCCGCGGCCGCCGCCCTGGCTGCGGACGGGTGGGTCCCCAAGCCGCGGCTGGGTCTGCTGCTCCCGCAGGTGCTGGCGCGCCTGGGGAAGAGGCTGGCTACGGCTCGATGAGCCCCTTCCGGATCGCGTAGCGCACCAGCTCCGTGCGGTCGTGCAGGTTCAGTTTCTCCATGATGTGAGCCCGGTGGGTCTGGACGGTCTTCACGCTGATGTAGAGGCGCTGGGCGATTTCCTGGTTGGTGAGCCCTTCTGCGATCAGGGTCAGCACCTCCCGCTCCCGGGCTGTGAGGCCGTCCAGGGAAGCGTCCTGCTCCTGGCGGCCCGCCCGCTCCAGGTAGTCCCGCACCACCAGCTTGGCCACGGAGGGGTACAGGAAGGCCTCCCCCCGGTGGGCCGCCCGCACCGCCGCCACCAGGTCCTCTGCGGCGGCCCGTTTGAGGACGTACCCGGCCCCGCCGGCCTTCAGCATCTGGAACACGTAGTTCTCCTCCTCGTGCATGGTGAGGCCCAGCACCTGCACCGAGGGCAGCTCTTCCCGGATCCGGCGGGTGGCCTCGATGCCGTTCATGTCCGGCATGCTGATGTCCATGAGGACCACGTCGGGCTTCATGCGGTGCGCCAGCTCCACCGCTTCTCGGCCCGTGCTGGCCTCCCCTACCACCTCGAAGTCCTCCTGGGTGGAGAGGATCATGCGGATCCCCTCCCGCACGATCCCGTGGTCGTCCGCGATGAGGATGCGGATCTTGGGGCCTGCCATGCCTCCCTCCAGACCGCCCGCCACACATCTGCGGCCGGCTCTCTGACCCTAGTGTAGCCGAAGCGCCGAGGAGCCCGGCCGGAGAACCACTCGCCTAGACCACCCCGGCCCACCTGTCGGCGCGGTCTTCCGGGACAAGCTCCTGGGTGCCCTCCACCGAATCCGGCCCCCGCCCGATGGACCCCCGCACGAGGGAGGTCTAAGGTCTGCTCCAGGAGGGGAGCGATGGAGTTCGTCCCGCTGGAGATCCGCTGGCACGGGCGGGGCGGGTACGGCGCCAAGACCGCGGCCCTGCTCCTGGCCGAGGCCGTCATCGAGTTCGGGGGCTTCGCCCAGGCCTCCCCCGAGTTCGGGCCGGAGCGCCGGGGAGCGCCCGTACAGGCGTACACCCGGATCTCCCCCCAGCCCGTGCGCCGGAGGGGTCCGGTGGACAACCCGGACCTGCTGGTACTCCTGGACGCGCGCCTGGTGGGAAGCCCTGGGGTCCTAGACGGGGTGGGGCCTCGCACCCAGGTGGTGCTGAACGCCCCGGGGCCCGTGGAGGTCCCCGGGGTCGCCCCGGAACGGGTCCTGTACCTGGACGCCTCGGGGATCGCCCGGCGTACCGTGGGCCGGGAAATCCCCAACGTCCCCCTCCTGGCGGCGGTGGCGGTGGCCTTCGTGGGGATGCCCCCGGGCCCCTTCCTCCGGTGGTTGGAGAAACGCCTGGGGCGCGAGCTGCCGGAGGAGGTAGCGCGGCGGAACGTGGAGGCGGCGCGCCTGGCCCTGGAGGAGGTCCAACCTTGGCTACGGACTGGCAGGCTCTCGACCGTGGGCCGGTGATCCCCGGCGGCACCAGCGTGGGCTACCGCACCGGGGACTGGCGGCAGGAGCGTCCCGTGCTGGACCTGCAGCGGTGCGTGCACTGCATGCTGTGCTGGTTGTACTGCCCCGACTCCGCCATCCGTGCCGCGGGCGGCCGGGTGGTGGACATCGACTACGACCACTGCAAGGGCTGCGGGGTGTGCGCCGCGGTGTGCCCGCCCCGGGCCAGGGCCATCCGCATGGTCCCGGAGGGTGTGCCATGACCGCCCCCCGCAGGATGGGACTGACGGGAAACGAGGCGGTGGCCCTGGCGTGGAAGCAGCTGCGGCCGCACGTGGTAGCCGCCTACCCCATCACCCCGGCCACCCAGATCGTAGAGCGGTTCAGCGAGTACGTGGCCCAGGGAGAGGTGGACACGGAGTTCGTCCCTGCGGAAAGCGAACACTCCGCCCTGTCCGCGTGCGTGGGGGCCGCGGCCGCAGGAGCCCGGGTGCTCACCGCCACCGCCTCCCAGGGCCTCGCCCTCATGCACGAGGTCCTGTACATCGCCAGCGGTCTGCGCCTCCCCATCGTGATGAACGTGGCCAACCGGGCCCTGTCCGCGCCCATCAACATCCACGGGGACCACTCCGACACCATGGGGTCCCGGGACGCGGGGTGGGTGCAGATCTACGCGCGGAACGTGCAGGACGCGTACGACCGGACCCTGCTGGCGGTGTGGGTGGCGGAACGCGCCCGGCTGCCGGTCATGGTGTGCCTGGACGGGTTCACCCTGACCCACAGCCTGGAGCCCGTGGAGGTGTACCCGGACGAGGCGGTGCGGGAGTTCGTGGGCGAGGCCCCCCCCGACGGCTACACCCTGCTGGGCGGTGAGCCGATCACGGTAGGGCCCCTCGCCCTGCCGGACTCCTACATGGAGTTCCGGCGGGCCTTGGCGGCGGCCATGGAACGGGTGCCCCGGGTGCTGGAGGAGGGGGTGCGGGCCTTCCGGCAGCAGTTCGGCAGGAAGCTTCCGGCCCTGGTGGAGGCCCGCGGCACGGAGGACGCGGACGTCGCGTTGGTCATTATGGGCAGCTACGCGGACTCCGCGGAGCAGGCGGCCCTTCGGGGCCGGGTGCGGGGCCAACGGGCGGGGCTGGTGCGGGTGGTGACCTTCCGGCCCTTCCCCGCGGCAGCCCTCCGGGAGACCCTGGCGGGCGCCCGGGACGTGGTGGTCCTGGAGCGGGCGGACACCTTGAGCGGGTTGGGAGGCCCCTTGGGGGTGGAGGTGCGGGCGGCCCTATACGGGCTACCACAGGCCCCCCGGGTGACGGACGTCATCTTCGGGCTGGGTGGCCGGGAGCTGCGGGACGCGGAACTGGACGCCCTCCTGCAGGGTGAACTTCCCGGCGGCGTGGTGTACCTGGGTGTGGAGGGGGCCCATGTCCTTGAACCTGCGTGAGCTGTCCCAGCGGACCCAGGGCCTGGCGCCCGGGCACCGGGCGTGCGCGGGCTGCGGGTTCCCCGTGGTGGTGCGGCTGCTGTTCGCGGTGGCGCGCCGCCCCTTGGTGGTGGTGAACGCCACCGGCTGCATGGAGGTGGTCACCACCCTCTACCCGTACTCTGCGTGGCCCGTCCCGTACCTGCACAGCGCCTTCGAGAACGCCGCGGCCACCGCGAGCGGGGTGGAGGCGGCGGTGAAGGCCCTGCGGCGGAGGGGCCAGCTGGACACCCACCCCAAGGTGGTGGCCATCGGGGGCGACGGGGGGACGTACGACATCGGGCTGCAGAGCCTTTCCGGAGCCCTAGAGCGCGGCCACGACTTCCTGTACGTCTGCTACAACAACGAGGCGTACATGAACACCGGCATCCAGCGGTCCAGCGCCACCCCCCGGGGGGCCCGGACCACCACGAGCCCTGTGGGAAGGGTGCAACGGGGGAAGCCCCAGCCCCGCAAGGACCTCACGGAGATCGTGGCGGCGCACGGGGTCCCGTACGCCGCGCAGGCCAGCATCAGCCACTGGGCGGACCTGGCCCGCAAGCTGGAGAAAGGCCTGGCGGTGGTGGGGCCCGCCTTCGTCAACGTGCTCACGCCCTGCCAACCGGGGTGGGACTACCCGCCGGAGCGGCTGGTGGAGGTGGCGCGCCTGGCGGTGGAGAGCCGCTACTGGCCCCTGTACGAGGTGGAGGAGGGCCGGACTCGCATCACCTACCTGCCCCGGGAGCCGGTGCCGGTGCGGGCCTTCTTGGAAGCCCAGGGGCGGTTTCGGCACCTACTGACGGACGAGGAGGCGGTGGCGGAGATCCAGCGCTGGGTGGATGTCCACTGGGAGAGGCTGCGGAATAAGGCAGGGACCGGGCAGTAACGAAGAAGAGGGAAGCAGTCTTCTGAGGGCGGGCACCCCTGTCGCGCGTGGCGGAACAGGCGTAGGGGAACGGGGCATTCGGCGTGAGGGAGCAAACCCGCCCACCCGACCGCCCAGGGATCCTCGGGCCGGAGGACCAGCAGGAGCACGGGGAGCACCGTGCCCAGCCCCACCTGCAGGATCCAGAAGACCCACCAGTACGGCCCGAACAGGGCCAGCTGCAGCAAGTGCCCTTCCGAGCTTGTGCCGTCCGCGTCCCGGCGTGGCCGTGAAGGCCACCACCGCCGTCAGCAGGCCTCCTCCGCTCACCAGGGTACTCTGTGGGGAGCAGGATCACGCGCCTGCTGTCGGACCGGCCGCGGATCCTCGGCCTCGCCCTACCCGGTATGCCTTCTGGCTCGCCGGGCATGGGCGGGCCCAAGGAAGGCCCCTTGGTGGTGTACGCGGTGACCGGTCCGGGCACGTGGCGGGAGTTCCGCCGCTTTTAGGAGCGTATCCCGGAAGAACCCCTCCGACGGAGCGAGACCGGGGTCCCCCAAAAATCGCGCGGGGAGTTTCGAGCGTTGGTCTAGCGCCGCTTCGCGGCCACCCGGAACCGCAGGTGGAAGGGCTGTAGCCCTGCCGCGGCCAGGTGTTCGGCCAGGACCAGGGGGGGGACCTGGGTGGCGCACAAATCCGCCCGCTTCACCACGCCGTCCAGGCGCACGGACAACACCAACCCCCACCGGTCCGGTTGCAGGGCCCGCAGGGCCTGGACCAGCCGGGCTAGGTCCTCCAGCCCCACGGGGAGGGCCACCGAGAGCCGCACGCCGTCCAGGTCTCCCCCGCGCAGGTACACCAGGGCGTCAAAGAGGTCGCTCTCGGTGACGATCCCCACCAGTTGGTCGCGTTCCAGGACCAACAGGCACCCGATCTTGTGCTTCCGCAACAGGGCCGCGGCCTCCTCCACGGGAGCGTCCGGGCTGGTGGTGTGCAGGTCCCGCACCATGACGTCGGACACCCGCAACCGCTCGGGGAGCTCCACCCGCTGGCCGGTTCGGTCCCCCGCGGCCGGAGGCACGGCCGCCCGCATGAGGTCCGTCCACGTGACGAGGCCCAGGAGCTTGGTGCCCCGGAGGACCGGGAGGTGTCGGATGCGCAGGGTCTGCATGCGCTCCAGGGCCTCCCGCAGGGACGCCGTGGGCGCGATGGTGGTTGGGTTGGCAGTCATCACATCACGTACCAGCATGGCACACACCGCCGTACTGGGGCAGTATGCGAGACCAACTCTGGGCCTGGACATCAGGCGGCGTACCGATTTTCGGGATCCGACCCAGACCCGACTCAGCCCCTGGGAACATGTCCGGGGAAGAGCCTTCGGACAGATGGGCGCGGCCCAAGAATCGCGCAGCGGTCTTCAGGCTAGTCTCGGCAGGTGGCTGAGAGGTGCCGTAGGCGGCCGGGGACGGGAAGGTTACCGGGCGATGGCCGGAGAGGGTCCGGTGCCGGACTGTTGGCCGGAGTCTACAGGGATGCGGGCCAGGACGGTGGTGCCCACCCCCGGCACGGAAAGGACCTGGACTGTGCCTCCCACCAGCTCCGCCCGCTCCCGCATTCCCTCAAGGCCCAGGGTCCGGCGGTCCAGTTGTTCAGGGTCGAAGCCAACCCCGTCGTCCCGCACCATGGCCAGGAGGACGTTGCCCCGACGGTCCAGCCGGACGTCCACCCGCTTGGCACGGGCGTGCCGCAGGACGTTGGTGAGGGCTTCCTGTACGATGCGGAAGGCCACGGTTTCCACGTCCGCGGGCAGCCGGGAATCCAGACCCGAAGTGTCTACGTGCACCTCCAGGCCAGCAGGCCGTACGTAGGTTTCTACGTACCAACGTACCGCGGGAGCGAGACCGAGGTCGTCCAGGATGGCCGGCCGCAGTGCGGGCACCAGCTTGCGGAGCTCGGCCAGCCCTTGCTGGGCGAGGTCAGGCAGCCGGCGGAGCTGAGGGCGCAGCGGGTGAC
>BEII01000083.1 GCA_002898935.1 bacterium HR32 | reverse complement strand
CATGAGCGCCCGGGGCAGCGTGGTCGTCATCGGGAGCGGCCTCGGCGGCCTTGCGGTGGCCGTCCGCCTGGCCGCCTCGGGGCTCTCGGTGCTCGTCCTGGAAAAGGGAGCCACCCCCGGCGGCCGAGCAGCGCCCGTGGTGCGGGGAGGGTTCACCTTCGACGCGGGTCCGACCGTGGTCACAGCGCCCTTCCTCTTCGACGAGCTGTTCGAACTGGCGGGCCGCCGGCGGGAAGAGCGGGTGCAGTTTCTCCCGGTCCGACCCTTCTACCGCCTGTTCGACGTGCGGGGGTCCCGGTTGGACTGCGGCCCAGACCTGGACGCCCTCCTGGAGCAGATCCGCCAGCTCAACCCCGCGGACCGAGAGGGTTGTCTCGCCCTCCTCGACGCCAGCCGCGCCATCTTCCAACGAGCCTGGCCGCTCGCCCAACGGCCTTTCCTGACCCTTGGCGACATGGTCCGCATCCTCCCCGACTTGTGGCGGATGAAGGCATACCGGACGGTCTACAGCTACGTCTCCCGCCTTCTCCGGGACGACTTCCTCCGCCGGTGCTTCAGCTTCCACCCGCTCTTCCTGGGCGGCAACCCCCTGGAGGTACCGGCCATCTACGCGTTGATCCACGAACTGGAGCGGACCTGGGGTGTCTGGTACCCACGGGGCGGTATGGGAGCCCTGGTGCACGCCCTGGTCCAGCTGCTGGAGGAGCTCGGGGGACGCCTCCAGTGCGGCCGCGAGGTCGTGGAGATCCTGGTGGAGCGAGGGCGCGCTGTCGGAGTGCGACTCCGGGACGGCAGCACGGTGCGTGCGGACGCGGTCGTGGCGGACGTCGACCCCGCCCACCTGTACCTCCACCTCCTCCCGCCGGACCGACGATCGTGGCTGAACACGCTGCGCTTTCGCCACCTCGCCCGCTACAGCATGTCTCTGTTCATCGTGTACTTCGCCACGGACCGGACCTACGCGGAAAGCGAGCTGGCCCACCACAACATCGTCTTCGGGCCCCGCTATCAGGGACTCCTCCGAGACATCTTCCGCGCCCGCAGGCTGCCCGAAGATTTCTCCCTGTACGTTCACATGCCCACCCGCACCGACCCGTCCGTGGCTCCACCAGGCTGCGCGACCTTCTACGTACTCGCCCCGGTCCCCAACCTGGCGGCGCCCGTGGACTGGGAGCACGTGGCCCCCCGGTACCGCGAGGGCCTCTTGCGCTTCCTTGAGGAGCGGTTCCTGCCAGACCTCCGCAGGCACCTGTTGTTCGTCCACCACGTGGACCCGCGGCACTTCGCGCGTGCCTACAACACCCACTTGGGCACAGGGTTCACCCTTCAACCTGTGTTCACCCAGTCTGCCTGGTTCCGGCCTCACAACCGTTCCGGGGCGCTGCGCGGGCTCTACCTCGTGGGGGCTGGCACACACCCCGGCCCGGGCCTACCCGGCGTCCTCCTGTCCGCCCGCATCACCCAGGCCCTGGTGGAGGAGGAGCTGTCCCGGTGAGCCCCCCGCGCCTCGGCCCCGGCACCCTGCTGGCCGTCCTGTGGACCCTGCGCCGCGGGTTTGGCGGAGTACTCCCGGTGTTGGAGCGGATCCGCCGGGAAGCCGGCGACGTGCTGGTTCTCCCGCTCCCGCGTCGTCCCGCGGTGTTGGTGGCAGACCCCGCCACCATCCAGCACGTCCTCGAGGAGCACCCGGACGCCTTCGCCTGGAGGCTCCCGCAAGACCCCGTCACCCAGCTGTTCCGGCGTGGCGTCCTCGTCACGGACGGGGCCGAGCACGCTCGCTTGCGGGGCGTCCTAGAGCCCAGCAACCGCCCCTCCCACTTCCTGCCTCGCTGCGAGGAGCTGTGGCGGGACTGCGACCGAATCCTCGACGGGTGGCGTCCGGGGCGCCCGCATCGCATCCTTCCGGAGATGCGCAGGATGGCCCTCCTGGCGTTTGAGCGTGTGTACTTCAGCCGCGACCTGTGGCCGGAACTCCCGGGCCTGGAAGCAGCCCTCCAGGACGCGCTGCGGTACTTGGGCCCCGGGTGGTGGCTCCTCCGAGGTCACGCGTCACCGCCCCCCCGGTCTGTATGCGTCCTCGACCGCCGCTTCCTCGCTCTCGCCCGCGGCCGACGCGCGGCGGCTGCTCCGC
Organism: bacterium HR32; assembly: GCA_002898935.1. GTDB lineage: Bacteria > Sysuimicrobiota > Sysuimicrobiia > Sysuimicrobiales > Sysuimicrobiaceae > Tepidifontimicrobium. The sequence continues at coordinate 5,135 of BEII01000083.1, read as the reverse complement.
CGGACGACCTGCTCACGCACCTCGTCTCGGCCTTCCCCGACGACGACTTGGTCCGCGACCAGCTGTTCACCATGTGGATCGCGGGCCACGACACCAGCACCTCCCTGCTGACCTGGTCCCTCCACCTCCTGGCCACTCACCCCAGGGTGCAGGACCAGGTGCGGACGGAGATCCGGGACGTGCTCGGGTCCCGACCCCCGACCCCGGAGGTCGTGGTCCGTCTGGCGCAGTTGGATCGGGTGGTGCGAGAAGCCCTCCGTCTGTACCCCCCGATCCATACCGGGAATCGCCTCACCGTGCGTCCCGTGCGACTGGGTCCGCTGTGGGTCCCCCCGGGGTCACGCGTGCTGCTGAGTTACTTCCTCGCACACCGTCACCCCCGGCACTGGCCGGAACCGAACCGGTTCGAGCCCGCCCGCTGGGCAGCGCGCCCTCGGCAGCCCGGGTTGGCGTACTTCCCCTTCGGGGCAGGGCCGCGGCGGTGCCTGGGGGCTAGCTTCGCCCAACTCGAAGTACGCTTGCTCCTAACTCGCGTCCTCCAGCGCTTCTCCTTCCGCCCGTGGGGGCCCACACCCAAACCGTTCATGGGTGCAGCGCTCGAACCCGACCCTGGCGTGTGGCTGGTACCGGAGCCTGCACCGTGACGTACTTGGGCTTCCACGCGGTCTTCCTCCTCCCTCCCCTGACGGTGCTGGGGTGCCTGCTCTGGGTGGACGCCCGCAGGCGAGGTCTCCCCCGTGGCTGGTTGACCGCCGTGGTTGCCCACGCGGCGATGGCGGTCGTGTACACCACGCCCTGGGACAACTACCTGGTAGCCCGCGGGGTTTGGGTGTACGACCCGACCCGCATCGCGGGAGTCCTACTGGGCTGGGTGCCTCTTGAGGAGTACGTCTTTTTCGTCCTCCACAGCCTGCTCACCACGGCCTGGCTCCTTTGGGTCGCTCCGCGGCTCCCACCGCCGCGGCCCGTTTGCCCCCTCCGCACCAGAGTCCTGGTGGCCGCGGCGGCCATGCTGTGGGCCGCCTGCCTGGTCCCCCTGGCCGCGGGGGTCTCGCCCCTTACCTACCTGTCCCTGACCCTGGTGTGGGCCCTCCCACCCCTGACCTTGCAGCTGTGGGTGGGTGCGGACCTGCTGTGGGCTCACCGCACCACCGTGGTGGCCGGGGTGTTGCCGCCGGCCCTGTACCTGTCCGCCGCAGACCTCACGGCCATCCGGTGGGGGATCTGGACGATCAGCCCGTGGCACACCACCGGGTGGAAGCTGCCCGGAGGGCTTCCGGTGGAGGAGGGACTCTTCTTCCTCGCCACCAACACCCTCCTGGTGTTCGGCATGGTCCTGGCTCTAGACCCGCGGACGCGACTACGGCTTGCTGGAGGAGGCTGAGGTGGCCGAGCCCTTCGCCCGCGGCCTGTGGATCCTGTCTGCCTTCCTCCTCGGGTCTGTCCCTTTTGCGGTGGTCCTGGCGCGGCTGGCCCGGGCGGGAGACCCGCGCGTCCTGGGAGACCGGAACCCGGGAGCTCTCAACGCGTGGCAGCTCGGGGGGTGGCGGCTGGGGGTTCCCGTATTGCTCCTGGACGTGGCCAAGGGCTTCGTCCCAGCAGCGGTGGCCCGTCAGGCCTGGGGCCTGGAGAGTTTGTGGACGGCGGCCGCCGCCGCCGCGCCCGTGGTCGGGCACGTGTTCTCTGTGTTCCTCGGCGGCCGGGGAGGGAAGGGCCTGGCCACAACCTTCGGGGTGTGGGCGGCCCTGGACCCTCCCTGGGCGCCCGTCTGCCTGGGTACCGCGCTTACCCTCGGGCGGTTTCGCCTGCGCTTCTCCGACGCGCGCACGGTTGGCTTGGGGTTCCTCGCTTTGGGTGCCGTGGTCCTGCGGAGCGGTTCTCCGGTCCTGGAGGCCGCGTGGCTGGCCAACGCCGTGGTCGTCCTGTACGCTTACCACGGTCGCTCCCCCGGGCAGAGGAGGCTGGCGCGATGACCCGGCTCTCTCGGGCTCTGTCCACCTGGCTGGGCCTCCTTCTCACCCACACCCTGTGGAACGCGGCCCGCTGGCGGCGGCTCCCTCGGGGGACCCGCGGTGCGGCCCGTGCCCCTCACGTGGCGGTCCTGGTGCCGGCGCGAGACGAAGAACGCAACATCGCGCGCTGCCTCCACTCGCTCCTCCGGCAGGACTACCCCTCGTACACCGTCATCGCCCTCGACGACGGGTCCACAGACCGGACCCTGCAAATCCTGCACACACTTGAGGCGCAACACCCGCGGCTGCGGGTCCTGCAGGGAGAGCCCCCGCCCCCGGGGTGGGTCGGCAAGGCGTGGGCCTGTCACCAGCTCAGCCACGCCGCGCAGGGCGCTGACATCCTCGTGTTCGTGGACGCGGACACGTGGCACCGGCCGGACCTCCTCGCAGCGCTGGTGAGGGCCATGGACGCGGAGGGACTGGACCTCCTGTCCGTCCTCCCGCGCCAGCACGTGGTAACGGTGGGGGAGGCGTTGGTCGTCCCCCTGGCGGTGTGGAGCCTGATGGCGCACTACCCGCTGGCGTGGCCTGTCCGGTGGCGCCCCACGTTCCTGGCAGCCGCGGTGGGGCAGGTCCTGGCGGTTCGAACGGACGCCTACCACGCAGCGGGCGGGCACGCGGCGGTCCGGTGGGAGGTGGCTGAAGACCTAGCCCTGGCACGTGTCGTCGCCCGACGTGGAGGACGCTGGGCGCTGTTGGACGGAGGCGGAGTGTCCGACTGTCGCATGTACCACTCGGGGGTGCAGGCCCTCCGAGGGTTTGGGAAGAACCTCTGGTCGGTGTTCGGGTCAAGAGGCTGGGGTGGGGCCGCCGCGTGGAGCTGGGTGACCCTGGTCCTCTTGTGGCCCTACAGCACTCTCCTGCGGCGCCGGGGGCCACGGGGGAGGGATCTCTGGCCCCTGGCGGCGCTCCTGGCCAGCTGGACGGCCGCCTTGGTCCGTGCCCGGTTTCCTCTTTGGACCCTGGTCTTGGTCCCCGTCCTCCCGTTGAGCGCTGTCCTCACGGGCCTGTACGCCAGCTGGCTGCGTCTTTCGCGCAAAGCTCGGTGGAAGGGGAGGTCGGTGTTCCCGTGATGGCGGAGTTCCCGCGGCCACGGGTGGTGGTCAGCAGCTGTCTCGGCCTCGACGCGTGCCGGTTCGACGCGAGTTCTGCGTCCAGCCGCTTCGTGGAACGCCTCCAGCCGCACGTGGACCTGGTCCCCGTATGCCCGGAGCTCTCCCTGGGCCTGGGGGCGCCGCGTCCGCCGGTCCGCCTGGTGCAGCTGGACGGGCAAACCCGCCTCCTCCAACCCACCACCGGCCGTGACCTGACGGACGCCATGCGGGACTTCGCCCGCTCCTTCCTCGAGTCCCTGCCCCCGGTGGACGGCTTTCTCCTCAAATCGCGCTCGCCTTCCTGTGGGCTTCGGGACGCGAGACTCTACCGCGCCGACCATCCGTCGCCCCTCCCACAGCCGCGCCCGGGGATGTTCGCAGAAGCGGTACGCGCCCGTTTCCCCGACCTCCCCGCCGAAGACGAGGCGCGGCTCACCAACCGCAGCATTCGAGAGCACTTCCTCGCTGCGGTCTTCGCCTTCGCGGACCTACGCCACGCCCTCGAGGACGGATCCCGGGCAGGCCTCGCCGCGTTCCACGCGCGCTACAAGCTCGTGCTGCTGGCCTACGACGAGCAACGCCTCCGCGCCCTCGGGAGGCTCTTGGGCGACGCGCCCCGGCGCTTGCCGCAAGCGGTCCGTGAGGCCTATGCCACGGACTTCCGCGCCGCCCTGCGGCGCCCTCCCCGGCGAGGTGCGGTCGTGAACGTCTTACTCCACTCCTTGGGCCACTTGTCCCACCGCCTCACCGAGGAGGAGCGTTCGTACTTCCTACAGCTGGCGGAGGCCTACCGAGCCAGACGACTCCCCCTCGGCGTGCCCGTCGCCGTCCTGCGGGTCTGGGCTTTGCGTTTCTCCGTCTCCTACCTCTTGGGCCAGCGCTTCCTGATGCCGTTCCCAGAAAGCCTCGTGTGCCTGGAGGACTCTGGCCGCGGGGAAGGCTGGATCTGAGGGCTCCCACACCACCACGCCCGCCAGCCCTGCGGCGCCGGCGAGCTCCGCTCCCCTGGCGCCTCCGCGGACCACGCCGAACACAGGGCGTCCGCCAGCAGCCCTACAGGCGGCCGCCCAAGTCTCAGGGCCGGCATCCACCACAAACCCGTCGGCACCCAGATCTCCGGCCCAACCCACCAGCTGTTCAACTTCGGTCGCCGTCCCCGCCACCCGGTATCCCATAGAACCCGACGCGCGGAGCACTAAGACCCGAGCCAGCACGGGCAACTCCACCGACCGGCACCTCGCCGCGGTGCGAGCGAGCCACTCCCCTGCGCGCCGGAGCACCTCCGCCCGCGCCGACACCCAGGGCAGGGTCAGCAACACCGCCGCGGCGTCCAGGCGCAACGCTTCTTGCCAAGAGGCGCCGACCGGGAGCACGGCGGCGCCCGGAGGGCCACCGCCCCCTGGCACCCAACTGTCGAGCCGGAGCACCACGCTCGGGGTCATCCCGCACAGCACTACCTGGGCGTGGGCCGCGGCCCGTAGCCCTAGACAGACCGCGTGGTACCCCTCGACATCCCCAACCGCCCGGACCGCCTCGGTCCACAGGACCCGCGCCAACCCCTCAGGCGGGAGAAGGCGCCTCCACCTGGGTGACCTCCGCACGGCCCTCTCACCTCCTCGCGAACACATCGACGGCCACCCGGACGGTCTGCGCGTGGAGTCGCGCGGCGATCCCCACGGGCTCCGTGTAGCCGCCTCCCAGCGTGATGGCCACGGGGACCCGCCGTTCCCGGAAGATCCCGAGGACCATCCGGTCGCGGGCCCGCAGCCCGGCCGCGGTCAAGGCGAGCCTCCCCAACCGGTCCCGGAAGTAGGGATCCACGCCCGCGACGTACAGCGCCAACTGCGGTCGGAACTCCTCCAGAGCCCTTCGCAAGGCCGCGTACAGCGCGCGGAGGTAGTCCGCATCTCCCGCCCCGTCCCACAAGGCCACGTCCAGGTCTCCCGCGACCTTGGGGTGGGGGAAGTTCGTCGCGCCGTGGACCGAGAGGGTGTAAGCGCCTGGGTCGCGGGCGAAGATGCTCGCCGTG
>BEII01000082.1 GCA_002898935.1 bacterium HR32 | reverse complement strand
CCAAGAGCGCCGGGGTCAGGACGAAGAAGATCATGATGGTGCCGTGCATGCTGACCGCGGCCAGGTACTGGTCCGCGGCCAGCACCCCGGACTGCGGCCACGCCAGCTGGGTGCGGAACAGCATCGCCAGGGCGCCGCCCACCAGCGCCATGAACAGCGAGGTGAACAGGTACTGGAGGCCGATCACCTTGTGGTCCTGGCTGAACACGTACCGGGTCCAGAAGCTCTCCCGGTGGACCTCTGCGTGCACGTGGGCTTCCGCGGCCGCCGCCATTGGCTTCCCTCCTACCGCCCGGCCTGCTGGCGCATCCAGCGGTCGAACTCCTCCTGGGTCACCACCCGCACCTTGCCCGCCATGGTGTAGTGTCCCACGCCGCACAGCTCCGCGCACGCCAGGTCGAACTCACCCGTCTGGGTGGGGGTGAGCCACAGCTCCGTGGTGGCCCCGGGCACGAAGTCCTTCTTGAGCCGGAAGGCGGGGACCCAGAAGCTGTGCTGTACGTCGCGGGTCCGGAGCAGGATCCGGTTCGGCCGGCCCACCACCAGGTAGATCTGGGAGCTCGTGATGTCGTCCCGGCCTGCGGGGTCTTGCGGGTCCACGTTGAACGGACGCGCGACGCGGTTGTCCACGCGGCCCAGCCGGCCGTCCGGTCCCGGATACCGGGCAGACCAAGAGAACTGCTCGGCGCGGACCTCGACCACGAAGGGATCCCCCGGCGGGGGGGTGTGGACACGGGTCCACAGGCTCATGCCCGCCACGCTGAGGGCCACCAGCACCACCGCGGGGATGAGGGTGTAGGTGAGCTCCAGACCCGTGTGGTGGGGGAAGTACGCCGCGGGACGGTCGCCGCGGGTCCGGTATCGAATCACGAAGTAGCCCAGCAGCCCGTGTACGAGGACGAACGCCACCAGGAGGATGGCGAGGATCACGTCGAACAGCTGCTGGATGGGCACGCCCTCACGGGTGACGCTGGCCGGCGTCCACGCCCAGCGGGCGTACAGAGCGCCGAGCACGCCCACCAGGGTGAACAACCAGAGCACCAGGCCGAGGCCAAGCCCGGACCGTTCGACTTCCTCTAACGGGCTCCGTGCCGGTTGCGACTCCATCCGCTTTGGCCCTCCGGACCCCGCGCCGTGCCTCCGGTGGCGCGCACCCACTGAAACGTTCGGGAGGACGGCCGCCGAACCCTGCCGGAAAGCGAGAGGGGACGTCGCACCGACGCCCCCTCGACGCCGTCGCTCGCTGCAACCCCTCCCACCTGCAGAGTATACGGCCCTCCCTGGTTGCTGACCAGGGCCGGTCCGGCCTGGACCGCCGCAAGCTCGTTTGACAGCCGGGGACCGATTGTCTATCCTCTGGAAGGTTGCCTGGAGCCCGGACGATGAGGGGCGGGTGCTCCGAGGGAGGGAGCCGGTGACCGAGCTGGAGGCGCTGCGACAGGCGGCGCAGCGCGCGGTCGGTGCGAACCAGACCACCAAGGCCGTCCGCAAGGGACGGGCCGAGGTGGTGTTCGTCGCTCAGGATGCGGACCGGAGGGTAGTCGAGCCGGTCCTGCGGGCGGCCGAAGAAGTGGGCGTGCCCGTGGTGGAGGTCCCGTCCGGCAGGGAGCTGGGTCGGCTCTGCGGGATCGCCGTGGCGGCCTCCGCCGCGGCGATCCTCCGAGCGGAGCCGTCGTAGCCGCGGCAGGCCCCGCGGGTCCCGCGGGGCGCACACCGCGCCGTAGGTGCCCGAGCGGTCAAGAGCCCCGGTCCCCATCCGGGGCTCCGCTGACGTGGGCGGTCGGGCTCCGGAGGGCGCGGACGGGTCCAGCGACGCGTACGCAACGGCACTCGTCGGACGAAGTGGGGTCGAGTGCCCTGCCGTCCGGGAGGCGTGGAGTTCTCGGGGAGGGAGGCGGATGCCGACCATCAACCAACTGGTGCGCAAGGGCCGGGAGCCCCTGGAGCACAAGAGCAAGTCCCCGGCGCTGCAGGGGAACCCCTTCAAGCGCGGGGTGTGCATCCAGGTCAAGACCATGACGCCGAAGAAGCCGAACTCCGCGCTGCGGAAGATCGCCCGGGTGCGGCTGACGAACGGGATCGAGGTGACCGCCTACATCCCGGGCATCGGGCACAACTTGCAGGAGCACTCCGTGGTGCTGGTCCGGGGCGGCCGGGTGAAGGACCTGCCGGGGATCCGGTACCACATCGTGCGGGGCGCCCTGGACGCGGCCGGGGTGACGGACCGCCGGCGCGGCCGCAGCAAGTACGGCGCCAAGCGGCCGAAGGCGTAAGGGGGGAGCGCGATGCCGCGCAAGGGACCGGTGCCGCCGCGGGTCATCCCGCCGGACGTGGTGTACGGGAACGTGATGGTGCAGCGGCTCATCAACAAGGTGATGACGCGGGGCAAGAAGAGCCTGGCGGAGCGGATCGTGTACGGCGCGCTGCGGCAGGTGGAGCAGCGCGCCGGCCAGGACCCCGTCCGGGTCCTCGAGAAGGCGCTCCAGAACGTCATGCCGGTGCTGGAAGTGAAGCCGCGGCGGGTCGGGGGCGCCAACTACCAGGTGCCCGTGGAGGTACGGCCGGAGCGGCGGGTGTCCCTGGGGATCCGCTGGCTGGTGGAGTACGCCCGCCAGCGCTCCGAGCGGGGGATGGTGGAGAAGCTGGCCCGGGAGATCCTGGACGCCTCGCAGGGTCAGGGCGGGGCCGTCAAGCGACGGGAGGAAGTGCACCGGATGGCGGAGGCGAACAAGGCGTTCGCGCACTACCGCTGGTAGGCGCGGGGAGGACCGATTTGGCCGTGAAGGTGCCGCTGGAGCGGATTCGGAACATCGGGATCGTCGCCCACATCGACGCGGGCAAGACGACGACCACGGAGCGCATCCTGTTCTACACCGGCCGGGTGCACCGTCTGGGCGAGGTGGATGAGGGTTCCGCCACCATGGACTGGATGGTCCAGGAGCGGGAACGGGGGATCACCATCACCTCCGCGGCCACCACCTGCTTCTGGCGGGACCACCGCATCAACATCATCGACACCCCGGGCCACGTGGACTTCACCATCGAGGTGGAGCGGTCCTTGCGGGTGCTGGACGGTGCGGTGGTGGTCCTGAGCGCGGTGGAAGGGGTGCAGCCGCAGTCGGAGACCGTGTGGCGGCAGGCGGACCGGTACCGGGTGCCGCGGGTGGTGTACGTGAACAAGATGGACCGGGTGGGTGCGGACTTCCTCCGCGTCGTGGAGATGGTCCGCGACCGGCTGGGCGCGCCGGCGGTCCCCATCCAGCTCCCCGTGGGCTCGGAGGACTCCTTCCAGGGGGTCGTGGACCTGGTCCGCATGCGATCCATCCTCTACCTGGACGACCTGGGCACCCGCTCGGACGAAACCGCCATCCCCCCGGAGATGCGGGAGCTGGTGGAGACCTACCGGGAGCGGCTGCTGGAGGCGGCGGCGGAGTGCGACGACGCGGTGATGCTGAAGTACCTCGAGGGCCAGCCCGTGCCCGAGGCCGACCTGCGCAGGGCCATCCGCAAGGGTACCCTCTCGGGGAAGTTGGTCCCGGTGCTGGCCGGCTCGTCCTTCCGCAACAAGGGGGTCCAGCCGCTGCTGGACGCGGTGGTGGACTTCCTCCCCTCCCCGGCGGACGTGGGCGCGGTCCGGGGCACCAACCCCCGGACGGGCGCTGTGGAGGAGCGGCCCGTGGACGAACAGGCGCCCTTCTGCGCCCTAGCGTTCAAGATCATGAGCGACCCGTACGTGGGCAAGCTCACGTACTTCCGTGTGTACTCCGGCACCCTGCGGGCGGGCTCCTACGTGTTCAACGCTACCAAGGGCGTCCGGGAGCGGGTCAGCCGCATCCTCCTCATGCACGCCAACCACCGGGAGGACATCCCCGAGGCCACCGCGGGCAACGTGGTGGCTGCGGTGGGGCTGCGGGAGACCACCACCGGCGACACCCTGTGCGACGAGGCGGCTCCCATCGTGCTGGAAGCCATCCAGTTCCCGGAGCCGGTCATCTCCGTGGCGGTGGAACCCAAGACCAAGGCGGACTCCGACCGGCTCAGCGCCGCCCTGGCGAAGCTGGCGGAGGAGGACCCGTCCTTCCGGGTGCGGTTCGACCCCGAAACGGGGCAGACCCTGATCGCGGGGATGGGCGAGCTGCACCTGGAGATCATCACGGACCGGCTGGTCCGCGAGTTCAAGGTGGAGGCGAACGTGGGCCGTCCCCAGGTGGCCTACAAGGAGACCATCCGCCAGCCCGCCCGGGGGGAGGGCCGGTTCGTGCGGCAGACCGGAGGCCGCGGCCAGTACGGCCACGCGGTGATCGAGGTAGAGCCTCTGCCGCGCGGGGCCGGCTTCGAGTTCGTGGACCGGATCACGGGCGGGGTCATCCCCCGGGAGTACATCAAGCCGGTGGAAGAAGGGATCCGGGAGGCCATGGAGTCCGGCGTGCTGGCAGGTTACCCCGTGGTGGACGTGCGGGCGGTGTTGGTGGACGGCTCCTACCACGAGGTGGACTCCTTGCAGCTCGCCTTCAAGATCGCGGGGTCCCTGGCCTTCAAGGACGCGGCGCAGAAGGCAAAGCCGGTGCTGCTGGAGCCCGTGATGAAGGTGGAGGTGACCACGCCGGAGGCGTACATGGGCGACGTCCTGGCGGACCTGAACGCCCGACGGGGCCGGATCCAGGCCATGGAACCGCGCCAGGGTCTGCGGGTGATCACCGCCTTGGTGCCCCTGGCGGAGATGTTCGGGTACGCCACGGAGCTGCGGTCCCGGACGCAGGGCCGGGCGGTGTACACCATGGAGTTCTCCCACTACGAGGAGGTCCCGGCAACGATCGCGGACGAGATCCTGAAGGGCCGCCTGAGCGTGGCCCGGGCGTAAACCAGGAGCGGGAGGCGGAGGAGGATGGCGAAGCCGAAGTTTGAGCGGCGGAAGCCGCACGTGAACATTGGGACGATTGGGCATGTGGATCATGGGAAGACGACGTTGACGGCGGCGATTACGCATGCGATGGCGCACTATGGGTTAGCGGAGGCGAAGGGGTATTACGACATTGACAATGCGCCGGAGGAGCGGCAGCGGGGTTTGACGATCAACATTAGTCATGTGGAGTATGAGACGGAGAAGCGGCACTATGCGCATGTGGACTGTCCTGGGCATGCGGACTATATCAAGAACATGATTACGGGTGCGGCGCAGATGGATGGGGCGATTTTGGTGGTGAGTGCGGCGGATGGGCCGATGCCGCAGACGCGGGAGCACATTTTGTTAGCGCGGCAGGTGAATGTTCCGGCGATTGTGGTGTTTTTGAACAAGGTGGACATGGTGGATGATCCGGAGTTGTTGGATTTAGTGGAGGTGGAGGTTCGGGAGTTGTTGAGTCGGTACCAATTTCCTGGGGACGAGGTTCCGGTGGTTCGGGGGAGTGCGTTACGGGCGTTGGAGGCGTTACAGGGGAATCCGCAGTTGAAGCGTGGGGAGGATCCGTGGGTGGATCGGATTTACGAGTTGATGGATGCGGTGGACAGTTACATTCCGACGCCGGTGCGGGATGTAGACAAGCCGTTTTTGCTGAGTGTGGAGGACATTTTCACGATTACGGGGCGTGGGACGGTAGCGACGGGTCGGGTAGAGCGGGGGCGGATCAAGGTGGGGGAGGAGGTAGAGATTGTGGGGCTGCGGCCGGAGCCGCGGCGGACGGTGGTGACGGGTTTGGAGATGTTTCGGAAGGTATTGGACGAGGCGGTGGCTGGGGACAATGTGGGGGTATTGTTACGGGGGGTAGAGCGGGAGGATATAGAGCGGGGGATGGTGTTGGCGAAGCCTGGGACGATCAAGCCGCACACGAAGTTTTTAGCGGAGGTGTACGTGTTGACGAAGGAGGAGGGGGGTCGGCACACGCCGTTTTTCAGTGGGTATCGGCCGCAGTTTTACTTTCGGACGACGGACGTGACGGGGACGGTGAAGTTACCGGAGGGGGTGGAGATGGTGATGCCTGGGGACAACATCAATTTAGAGGTGGAGCTGATCAGTCCGATTGCGTTGGAGGAGGGGTTACGGTTTGCGATCCGGGAGGGGGGCCGGACGGTGGGTGCGGGGGTGGTGACCAAGATCCTGGAGTAGGGGGGAGGCGACCGTGGCACGCGAGATCATCACCCTGGCCTGCACCGTGTGCAAGCGGCGGAACTACGTCACGACCAAGAACAAGAAGAACGACCCGGACCGGCTGGAGCTCTCCAAGTACTGCAAGTGGTGCCGCAAGCACACGCCACACCGGGAGACGAGGTGAGCCTCCTCATGCGAGAGCGTGACCGCGAACTGCGCCGCCGCCGCCACCGACGGCAGAAGATCCGCAACCTCCTGGCCCGCATCCAGGCCGCCAAGAGCCGCGAAGAGAAGCAGCGGCTCGTCCAGAAGGCCCTCCGGATCGCCCCCTGGCGGTACGCGGAATTCCAGAAGCTCCTCGCCTGACTGTACGCTCCCCCGTGCCCGCGTCCGACCCGCCGGCCTCACGGATCGGCGCACCCGGGGATCGTGTCAACTCCCAGGTCCTGCTCGGGCTGCTCGTCAGCCTGGGGGCCTTCGGCGTGGACGCCATGCTCCCGGCCCTGGCCTCGATGGGCAGGGCGTTCGGTGTGGGTGAGACCCGAGCCCAGCTGGTGGTGGGCGTCTACCTCCTCGGGTTCTCCGCTGGCCAGCTCTTGTTCGGTCCGCTGAGCGACGCGTGGGGGCGGCGGAGGGTTCTGCTGGCAGGCCTGGCCGCCTTCTGGGCGCTGAGCGGCGCCGTGGCGGCCTTCCGGGACTTTTCGTACCTGCTGGCTGCCCGCACCCTCCAGGGCGTCTTCGCCGCGAGCCTCCGGACCGTGGGCACCGCATGGGTCCGGGACCGGTACCGCGGCGAGTCCATGGCACGGGTGATGGCTCTGGTGCAGAGCGTGTTCGTGGTCGCGCCGGTGCTGGCGCCGTGGGTCGGCGCGTACCTCGTCCGGTGGGGCTGGCAGGCGGTCTTCCTGTTCCTGGCCACCACGGGCGCGCTGCTGTGGGTTTGGGCGCTCGCGGCGCTCGAGGAGAGCCTGCCCGTGAAGGCGCGCAGGCCGCTCGCCTGGCGGTCCCTGTGGGAGGCCGTGCGCCTGGTCGGCTCCCGGCGCGAGCTGGTGGCAGCCGTCCTGGCGCTGGGGTCCACCTACGGGATGCTGTACGCGTACCTCGTGAGCGCGCCGCAGCTGTACAAGACGCACCTGCGACTGTCCAACGAGGCGTTCGCCCTGGCGTTCGCAGGTACGGCGCTGTTCCAGCTCGTCGCCA
>BEII01000081.1 GCA_002898935.1 bacterium HR32 | reverse complement strand
AAATGGCCTCGGTCTCTGCACGGACGGGCACGCGGTCCACGTACAGCTCCACGCCCACCCCGGAGGCTTGGGCCATCTCCAGAGTTGCGGCCACCACCCCGCCCTCGGTGGCGTCGTGCATGGCGCGGGCCCCAGCGCGCGCCGCCACCCGCCCTTCTGGCAGCACGCTGATCTCGTCCAAGAAGCGCTGCGCCCGGCGCACCACGTCCGCGCCCAGGCGCTCCTGGAAGTAGTCCTCGAAGTCGGACGCGAGGATGGCGGTGCCCTCCAGCCCCGCCGCTTTCGTCAGCACCAGCGCATCGCCCGGCCGGGCGCCTGAGCTGGTGACGAAGCCGTCCTTGGGCGCGCGGCCCACCGCGGTGGTGACCAGCAGCGTGCGGTCGAGCCCCGCGGTGACCTCCGTGTGCCCGCCCACCACCTCCGCGCCGACCTCCGCTGCGGTACGCCCCAGGTCCTCCATCAGCTCGGACAGCTCCTCCTCCCCTGCCCCTTCCCGCAGCAGCACATCCACGAGCAGGGCCACCGGCTCGGCTCCAGTGGCTGCCAGGTCGTTGGTGGCCACGTACACGGCGATGCGGCCCAGGTTGCGCCCGGCTCCCGTGATGGGGTCGGTGGTGAGCACGCACACCCACTCGCCGAAGTCCACCACCGCGCAGTCCTCGCCCACCCGCGCCCGCACCAGCACGTCCGGCCGGCGGCCCAGGTGCGGGTACACCAGCCGCTCGAGGAGCTCGGGCGGAACCTTTCCGGCCCGCATCAGCGGGGCGGGACCACGGCGCGGCGCAGGACCGAGTAGCCCGCAAGCCCCACGAGGAGCCCGGCCACCACCTGGGACAGGTTGCCCGGCACCTCCGCGGCGGCCGCGGGACCGATGCCGAGGAAGAAGAACTCGGCCCCGTAGTAGCCCGCCACCATCCACAAGCCAGCCACCGCACACGACACCAGCGCCCGCACAGCCCACGCTGCCCCCGCGTGCTCCGGCCCCTGCAGTACCCTCCAGAACAGCGTGCCGGCGAGCCACCCCTCCACGGCCTTGATGACGAGCGTGAAGGGCGCGAACTGGGTGTAGCCAGCCAGCAGGTCGGCCAGCGCGGATCCCAGTCCACCGGCCACGAGCCCGTAGCCCGGGCCCAGGAGCAGCGATGTGAGGTAGATGGCGGTCTCACCCAGGTTGATGTACCCCTGGGTAGCGGGTACCGGCACCCGTAGCGCCATGGTGGCCACGGTGACCAGGGCGGTCGCGAGCGCACCGGCGGTAAGCTGCCTCGTGTTCAACCCCCAAACCTCCTGCGGTCTCTGGCCCCCAAGGGTAAGGAGCCAGGTGGCTTGTGAGAACAGCCACAAGCGCGCAAAATCAGAATGCCACTTATGGAGCTGAGCGTGGCCGTCAGCGGACGCCTGCGGTCCAAGGACCTGGCCCAACAGATCCGGGCCGCAATCCTGGAGGGCAGGCTGCGGCGTGGCTCGCGGCTTCCGTCTTCCCGCGCCCTCGCGGAGTCCCTGGGCGTGTCGCGCACTCTGGTGAGCGCGGTCTACGAGGAGCTAGTCGCCGAGGGCTACCTGGAGGCGCGCAGAGGCTCCGGCACGTACGTGGCGGCGGACCTTCCGGACCTGAGGCCTTCGGCCGGGCAGACGTCCCGACCGCCCGCGTGGACCCCCCGGTGGCAGGGCGAGCCACCGTCGCGCCCGAGTTCCCGAGACGTGGACTTCACCCTGGACCGCCAGGTCGTGGAAGCCGTGAGCGCCCGCAGCTGGGCGCGCATGTGGCGCTTTCTCGCGCGCCAGAAGCCCCCTGTGGACCTCGGCCCGCCGGAGGGCGATCCGGAGCTGCGGGAGGCCATCGCAGACTACCTGCGCCGGGCCCGCGGGCTTCGGTGCGGGCCCGAGGACGTGGTGGTCACCTCCGGCGCGGTGCGCGCCCTGGAGCTCGTGGCCCGCGCCCTCGTACCCCTCGGCGAGGCCGTGGCGGTGGAGGAGCCAGGTTACCCGGCGGCCCGGCGGGTCCTCCAGGATCGCGGCGCGCGGCTCGTCCCTGTGCCGGTGGACGAGGACGGGCTGCGCGTGGACCGCCTCCGGGCAGCTGGGGGCGTCCGCCTGGCTTACGTGACGCCGTCGCACCAGTATCCCCTGGGCGTGCGGATGTCGGTGTCGCGGCGGATCGCACTGTTGGAGTGGGCGGCCTGGCGCGACGCCGTGGTCGTGGAGGACGACTACGACAGCGAGTTGCGCTTCGACGGGCCGCCGCTTCCCGCCCTCGCAGGCCTGGACGGCTCCGGCCGCGTGGTGTACGTGGGCACCTTCTCCAAGGTGCTGGCGCCCGGCCTGCGGGTCGGCTACGCCGTCGCGCCGCGGTGGCTGCGCGAACGGCTCGTGCAGCTGCGCGAGGCGTCGGGCGACCGAGCTCCGTGGCCGGTGCAGCGGGCGCTGGCGGCGTTCCTGGCGAGCGGGGACTTCGACCGGCACGTGCGCAGGGTGCGCCGCCGGTACGCCGAGCGCCGCGCGGCCCTGCGGGAGGTCCTGGGCAGCCTGGACGGCCTCGCGCGGCTGCGTGGGATGGAGGCGGGCCTGCACGCGTTCCTAGAGCTGGCCCCGGGCCTGGACGAAGGGGAGCTCGCCAAGTGTGCCCGGGAGCGCGGGGTGTGGGTGAGCGTGCTGCGGCCCTACTACCTCGGGCTACCGGACCGGAGCGGGTGGCTCCTGGCCTACGGTGGCCTCCCTGCGGACACCGTGCGGCACGGCGCGTCGGTGCTCTCCGAGGTGCTGCGGGAGGCGGCGAGGGGCTCCAGGCCGGTCGCCGCCGCGGCGAGGGCCCTGCGGTGAACGTGGCGTTCCTCCTGCTCTCGCTGGACGGCAACACGCCGGCGCAGGTGGCGCGGGAGGCGCAGCAGGTGCCCGGGGTGGTGGAGGTGTACGCCACCCTGGGCGAGTACGACGTGGTGGTGGTGGCGCGCACGCAAGGGACGCGTCAGATCCCGGAGCTGGCCGACCGGCTGCGGAAGATCCACGGCGTGGTGAAGGTCACCTGCTGTGTCGCGGTGTGACCGGCCGACGCCACGGCGTCAAACCCTCACCTTCGGCGTCACCACGGTCATCTCGTCCAGGATCCGTTGGGCGACCTCGAGGGCCTCCAGGCCCGCCTCCCCGGGCACTCGGGGCACCTCTTCCCCCCGCACACACGCGAGGAAGTGCTTGAGCTCCGCCCGCAGCGGCTCCTCGTGGCGCACCGGGAGCTCCTCCCACGCCTCTCCCGACCGCACCACCATCAGCTCCCGCAGGTAGTTGAGGTAGACCGACCCCTCCGCGGTGGTCACCTCGATCTCCGCAGCCTTCACCGGAGAAACACGGCTCGCCATGAGGCTCGCCACGCACCCGTCCTCCAGCACGAGGTGGGCCACGGCCAAGTCCTCGTCCTCCCCGTGAAGCCGCGCGCCGATCCCCGTCACCCGCCGCACGTGGGAACCCGACAGGGACAGGACGATGTCGATGTCGTGGATCATGAGGTCCATGACCACGCCCACGTCCATGGCCCGGCCCGGCTGGTAGGGCCGCACCCGCCTGGCCTGGACGAACAGCGGCTCCCGTGCGCGGCGCAGCAGCTCCTCCACGGAAGGCTTGAAGCGCTCCACGTGGCCCACGAGCAGCACCCGGCCCGTCCGGCGAGCGATCCGGACCAGCTCCCGGCCCTCTTCCACGCGGGCGGTGAGGGGCTTCTCCACCAGCACGTGCACGCCCGCCTCCAACAGGTCGCGGGCGATGGCGTAGTGGTGGACGGTAGGCGCCACCACGCTCACCGCGTCCGCCCGGCCCACCAGCTGCCGGTGGTCCAAGTAGCCGGGCACCTGGTAGCGGGCGCTGAACTCCGCCACCTCCTCGGCGTTCGGAGACACCACGCCCACCAGCTGCGCCTGCGGGAGGTGGTGGTAGATGCGGACGTGGTGCCGTCCCCACTTCCCCAGGCCCACCACCGCCACGCGCACCCGGTCCATGGTCTTCAACCCCGCGCGGGCGCCCGCACGGCGAACTCCCGCACCGCGTCCACGATCCGCACCAGGTCGCCCTCCCGCAGGGCCGGGTGCACGGGCAGGGAGAGGACCTCCCGGCTCGCCTGGGTGGCGTGAGGCCACGGTCCGCCGTCCAACTCCATGGCCCGGTAGGGGCCGGTGTGGGGCACCGGCTCGGGGTAGTACACGCGCGTCTGCACACCGCACGCCGCCAGGTGCTGCTGCAGAGCGTCCCGCTGGCGCTGGCCGGCCCGCACCCGGACCGTGTACTGGTGGTACACGTGGTAGGAATCCGCGGGCTCTTCCGGAGGTTCCACGCCCGGAAGGTCCCGCAGGCCCTCGGTCAGGAACGCGGCGTTCCTGCGCCGGGCGGCATTGCGCTCGTCGAGAGAGCGCAGCTGCGAGAGCCCGAGGGCTGCGGACAGGTTCGTCATGCTGTAGTTGTGGCCCACGAGCTCGTACCGGTACGGATCGCTCTGCCCCTGGTGCACCAGCAGGCGCACCCGGCGCGCCAGCTCCGGGTCCCGGGTGACCACCATGCCACCCTCGCCCGTGGTCATGTTCTTGGTGGGGTAGAAGCTGAAGACCGCCGCCGCCCCGAAGCCGCCGACCCGCCGGCCGTGCCACGCGGCGCCGTGCGCCTGCGCCGCGTCTTCCACCAACCACACGCCCCGCCGCTCTGTCAGGTCCAGGAGCGCGCCCACGTCCGCGGGGAGGCCGTACAGGTGCACCGCGACCACCGCGCGCACCCGCGGCCTCCGCAGCGCCTCCTCCACCCGCTGCGGGTCGAGGTTGAACGTCCGGGGGTCCACGTCCACGAACAGCGGCCGGGCCCCCCGGTGCACGACCGCGTTGCTGGTGGCCGCGAACGTGAAGGCAGGGACCACCACCTCGTCGCCCGGACCGACGCCCAGGGCTTCCAGCACCGCTTCCAGGGCGGTCGTGCCCGAGGACGTGGCCACGGCGTGCGGCGTGCCGACGTACGCCGCGAAGGCGGCCTCAAACCGCTCCACCCACTCGCCGTGGCTCAGCTGACCGGACTCCAGGACCTCCAGGACGCTGCGCTTGTCCTCGTCCGTCAGAATCGGTCGTGCGATGGGGATGGTCTCCACGGCCGGTCGCGGCTCCGGGCACGAAGCGGCCCCTCCGGTCGGGACGGACCGGAGGGGCCCCGCTCCCGGCTACTGCACCACCACTCTCCGGTTCGTGGCCAGCACCCAGATCAGGAACGCCAGCAGGAGGACTACGAGCAACTCGGCCTGTCCCGACCGGTCCCCCAGCCACCGGCGGAGCTGCGCGCGGACCTGGGCTTCCAGAAGTTGCAGCATCGGATCACCTCCGGACCGTTCTCACACCTAGCTTCCGCCCGAGGCCGGCGCGGTCTCCTCCGCCCGCCGCCGGAGGGCGTCCAGCATGCTCTCCGCGTTCTTGCGCACCAAGGAGCGGACGAGGCCCGCCAGCATCGGACCCACCAGCGGGATCTCCAGCTCGTAGTCCACGCAGAGCCGCACCGCGCATCCGCCGGGAGCTTCGTCGAACGTCCACGTGCCCTCGAAGCGGTCGAAGTCGCCCTCCCGCTGTCGGAAGGTGCACCGGCGGCGCTCGTCGTCCCACCAGTCCTCCTCGGTCCACCGCACCCGCCGGCCCTGGATGCGCCCCACCCAGGTGGTCACGGTGCGGTTGCCCTCCCGCTCCACCACGCGCAGGCTCTCCACGTCCGGCATGAACTCCGGGAAACGCTCCACGTCCTTGGCCACCGCGTACACCCGGTCCGCGGGCGCGCGCACGAACGTCTCCACCTCGACCCGCGGCATACCGCCTCCTGGGAAAGGACCGCCCCAGGCTATGGGGGCCTGCCAGCAGTATACCCGGGCGTCAAAGGCTGGTGGCCCACGGCTGGAGCCGCCGCAGGAACGGCTCGGGCAGCTCCGCCTCTACGTGCACCGCGTCGGGTCCGTACTCCTCGTGCAGGACCCGGCCTTGAGCCCGTACCTCGGACAGGACCCGCGCGTGTGCGTAGGGGATCCGCAGCCGCGCCCTGGGCCACGGCGCGGGCAGCACCGCGGCCACCCGTTCCAGCAGGGCATCCAGACCCGCCCGACGCAGGGCGCTGATCGGCACCCCGCCCGTGCGCTCCACCAGCTCCGCCACGCGGTCCGGGCTCAGGCGGTCCACCTTGTTGAGGGCCAGGACCGTGGGCTTGCCGTCCGCGCCGAGCTCCTCCAAGAGCGCCTCCACCGCCTCCCGCTGGCGCTCCCAGCCCGGGTGGGAGATGTCCAGCACGTGTACGAGCACGTCCGCCTCCGTGACCTCCTCCAGGGTGGCGTGGAAGGCCGCCACCAGCTGGGTGGGGAGCTTCTGGAGGAAGCCCACGGTGTCCACCAGGACGACCGGCCGGCCGTCCTCGAGCCGCACACGACGGGCCGTGGGGTCGAGGGTCGCGAACAGCTTGTCCTCCACGAACACGTGGGCGCCGGACAGCGCGTTGAGCAGCGTGGACTTGCCTGCGTTGGTGTAGCCCACGAGGGCCACCACGGGCACCTGAGCTTGCTGTCGGGCGCGGCGCTGGGTCCGCCGCGTGCGTGCCACCTCTTCGATGCGCGCCCGCAGCTCGTCGATGCGACGCCGCACCCGCCGGCGATCCGTCTCCAGCTGCGTCTCCCCGGGCCCGCGGGTGCCGATCCCGCCGCCCAGGCGCGACAGCAACACCCCGCGGCCCACGAGCCTGGGCAGCAGGTACGTCATCTGCGCGAGCTCCACCTGGAGGCGGCCTTCCCGCGTGCGGGCCCGCCGCGCGAAGATGTCCAGCACGAGCGCGGTGCGGTCCAGCACCTTCACCCCCAGTTCTTCTTCCAGGTTCCTCTGCTGCGCCGGGCTGAGCTCCTCGTCGAAGACCACGAGGTCTGCCGCTTCGCGTTCCACCAGGGCGCGGACCTCCGCCACCTTGCCGCTTCCGATCAGGGTGGCGGGGTCCGGCCGCGGCCGTTCCTGGGTCAGCACGTCCACCACGTCCGCGCCCGCGGTCTCCGCGAGCCGCCTCAGTTCCTCCAGCGTCTCCGGCGTAGACCACCCGGGCTTGCCCGGCACCAACAACCCCACCAGCACCGCCCGCTCCGGCCGCTCCGCCTGCGGGCCCGCGCGCAGCGCCGCGTCCTCCGCGGCCCGGATCCGGTCCAGGGCGTGCACGTGGGCCAGAGCGCCGAGGTCGAATGGCCCCTCGAGGTGCGGGGAGCCTGCGCCGGCCGCGGTGGCGACCCACGCCTCCGTGAACTCTCTCTTGCGGTG
>BEII01000080.1 GCA_002898935.1 bacterium HR32 | reverse complement strand
GGTGCGCGCGAAGTTCGGGCTGCGGGTCCAGGAGGCCAGGGTGGCCGCGGGTCTGTCGCAGGGGGAGCTGGCCCGGGCCCTGGGCCTGCGCAGTGCGGTGGCCGTGGGCGACTGGGAGCGTGGCAAGGCATTCCCCAGGTTCGAGACGTTCCTCCGCCTCTGCGAGGTCCTCGGCCAGCCGCCGGCTTACTTCCTGGAGGGGTACACCCAGCCGCCGCGGGGGGACGACCCCGCCGAGAGCCTAGAACGGCTGGAGCAGCGCATGCAGCAGCGCCACCTGGAGCTCCTGCACCGCCTGGAGCAGCTCCCCGCGGAGATCAGTGGCTGTCTGCCTCCGGAGGAGGTGATCCGGTTCCTGGACTCCATGGAGTTCGAACGGGACGTCCTGCCGGACCTGCCTCTGGACATCGCCGGGGCCCTGCGAGCCCGGAAACTTCCCGCGGCCTTCGAGGACGCCGCCTACGGCATCGCCCGGAACGCGGCCTGGCACGCCTGGGAAGTGACGCGCGATGCCGTACGCGGCTGGATCCGCCGCCAGCGCAGGCACCCGTAGACCTGGCCTGCCCGACGAGGGGAAAAACGTCAACGGGAGCCATCCCGAGTGACCTTTCCGGCTGCCGCCGGTTCGACCTCTCGGGACCTGCTCCCGCTGACAGAAACCATTATATCTCGAACCCCGGCCGGGCGCAATGGGGAACACGCGCTCCGGGCTTTCGCTGCTTGAGCGGAAGGGACCGGTCCTGGGGCCGCCTAGTCAGCCGCCTCTCCCAGCTCCAGGATCCGGTCCACCCTGAACGTCCGCTCCTCCTGGCGGTGTCCGCAGAAGGCTCGCAGCCCCAGGAACGTCCGGCCGCGGTACTCCACCTCTTCCACCCGGATAGGTCGGACCACCCGGCGCGAACGGTCCCCGTTGGGCTTCAGGTAGACGATCTCCAGGGACCTGCACTCCCGCACGGCCTGCTCCAGCAGCGCGCGGCGCGCTTCCACCGGCAGCGCCCGCTCTGCCCGTTCGTACTGGAAGCGGGTCAGGAACTTCACGATGCGGTAGTCCACCCACACGTGCTTGCGCTCGATGGGCCGGCGGAGCACGATCCCCTCCAGGGTCCGACACCGGCTCAGGGCCACGTACACCTGCCCGGGGGCAAAGGCGCCCCGCCCGATGTCGATCACGACCCGGTCGAAGGTCTTCCCCTGGCTCTTGTGGATCGTGACGGCCCAGGCCAGCGTCATGGGCAACTGCGTGTACTGACCCACCACCCGGGACCGCAGCTCTCCCCCCTCCACGTAGAAGGAGAACAGCTCCCAGGTGTAGGGGGTGATCTCCACTTCGGTCCCGTCCTCGAGCTCCACCAGGACGAGCGGTTCGTCCCCGTCTGCGACAGGCACGCCCGCCACCCGGCCCACGGTGCCGTTCACCCACCGGCCCTGCGCGTCGTTGCTTACCATCATGATCTGGGCGCCGACCTTGATCTCGAGCTCCACGGGGGCGGGTGCGTGGTCCCCTCCGAACTCGCCCTCCAGCGTGCCAAAGAACCGGTACGGCCTTCCGGGCAGCCGGGCAAGCTGGTCGCGGTTAGTGGCCTCCGCGAGGCGGTTGGTGGCGGTCAGCTGGACGTACAGCTCCTCGGGCGGGGGCTCGAAGGTCGGCTGTACCCGCCGGTTGAGGAGCTCGAGGTGGTCGTCGGTCACCGAACCGTTGCGGATGGCGCCCAGCAGCTCCAAAAACTCCCCGTCCTGCTGCCGGTAGACCTTCTCCAGCTCCACCAGCTCCACGTTCAGGCCGGCGAAGGCCTTGGCGCTGTAGAAGTACGGCGTCTCGTAGAGGGCCTCAAGCGCCCTGCGCTCCGCCCCCGTAACCACGGGCGGGAGCTGGTACAGGTCACCGAAGAAGGCCATCTGGACTCCGCCGAAGGGCCGGTTGCGCTTGGGTCCGTTGAGGCGCAGGAAGCGGTCCACGCAGTCCAACAGGTCCGCCCGCACCATGGACACCTCGTCGAGGACGAGGACTTCCAGCCGCTTGTAGACGCTGTCCCGCCCCTCCGGGGCCATGAGCCGCGGCACCCGGTCCGGGGTCACGTCCGGGCGGAACCCGAAGAACGAGTGGATGGTCTGACCGCCCACGTTCACCGCGGCGACCCCCGTGGGCGCCAGGACCACGGCCCGCTTGCGCGTGGTCTGCAGGAAGTACCGCAGGAGGGTGGACTTTCCCGTGCCGGCCCGCCCCGTGACGAGCACGTGGCGCCGTGAACCTTCCAGCAGTTCCAGGGCCCGCCGGAACTCCCGGTTGAGGTCCAAACCGCTGACGGCCAAGGTCCCCCTGAGCCAGATGCCCGGCGCTAGACGACCCCAAAAATCGCGTAGCGATCTTTGGGAAACCCGGTCCATCGGTCGGCGGAGTTTCCCGGGACAAGCTCCCAGGGTCCGTATTCTGCGCCCGGTCCGAATCTGCCTGCTGCGGCCTCGCGCGACCCGTCCCCCGGAACCCCACGGGGGCTCCCGCCGTAGAGAGAGGGACGGAGTGCCGCTGGCACTCCACGACCGGGTCAGGAGGAGTGGAGTGACGATGCGCAGACTGTGTGTGCTCGCCGTAGCCGTGGCGCTTGCGGCAACCACCGGCGCGCCGGCCGCGGCACAGACGATCCGCGTCGTGATGGACGGCCAGCTGGTGGCGTTCGACGTGCCGCCCGTGGAAATCCAAGGGCGGGTGCTGGTTCCCCTGCGGGGCGTGTTCGAGCGGCTCGGGGCGTACGTCCAGTACGACGCGCCCACGCGGACCGTGGAGGCCCAGCGGGGTGGGACGACGGTACAGCTGCGGCTGGGCAGCCGGATCGCGTACGTGAACCGGGTTCCCACCCGCCTGGACGTGCCGGCCACCTCCGTCCGGGGGCGGACCCTGGTGCCGCTGCGGTTCGTGGGGGAGAGTTTGGGCGCGGTGGTGGACTGGGACGGCGCTGCGCGTGTGGTGTTCATCACGACGGGAGCCGCGCAGCCCCCGACCCCCGCACCGCCCACGGCGCGGACCACTGTGGTGGAGGGGCTCCTGGTGGCTGTGAACGCCGCCCAGGGCCGCATCACAGTCCATCGGGACAACCTCGCGTACACCTTCGCGGTGACGTCGGACACCGCCATCACGCGGGTGAACGTGGACACGAACGCGGGCGGATCGGTGTCTCTGGCGGAGCTGCGGCCTGGTGACCAGGTGCGGGTCACGGTAGACGACCGAAACCGCGCGCTGGCCGTCCGCGCCACGTACCGGACCGCGAGCGGCAGGATCGAGGCGGTGACCGCGTCCCTGCTGGTGCTGGCGGACGGGCGGTCCTTCCGGTTCGCGCCGAGCGTGGAGGTGACGGTGGACGGCCGCGAGGCGCGGGTGGGAGACCTGCGGGCCGGCATGGCCGCCTCCCTTCGCGTGAACCCGGACACGAACGAGGTCTGGGCGGTGGAAGCCCGGCGGGCGTCTGGAGCGCCCGCCCCGCCGGCGCCGGGGCCGGTGGCGGTGAAGTCCTTCACGCACGACGCGGAAAGGCCCCTGCGGGCCGGGGAGGTGCTGACGGTGACGCTGCGTGGGACGCCGGGCGGCCGGGCCACCTTTTCCATCGGAGACCGGATCCGCGACGTGGGCATGGGCGAGACGCAACCGGGGCTGTACGTGGGCTCCTACACCGTGCGGCCCGGGGACAACGTGGCCAACGTGCCCGTCTTCGGCCGGCTCGTGGTGGGTAACGCCACGAGTCCCCTGGTGCAGTCCGCCACCCCGGTGACCCTGGACACCGTGCCGCCCCAGGTGGTGGACGTCGCGCCGCCCGCAGGCGCCCGGGTGACCAACAACCGGCCCAACATCGTGGTGGTGGCGGACGACCGCGAGGGGTCGGGGGTCGCGAGCTTCCGGCTGGTGGTCCGAGGCGCCGACGTGACCGCGCAGGCCACACGGTCGGACCGGATCGTCAGCTACACCCCACCGCAGGCCTTCCGCGACGGCCCGGTGACGGTCCGCGTGCGGCTGGTGGACCGGGCGGGGAACGCCGCGGACTTCCGCTGGTCGTTCACGGTGGCGGCACAGGCCGCGGTGATCCAGTCCGTGACCTTCGGGCCCAACCGTCCGCTGCGGGCGGGAGACGTCCTCACAGTGGTCATGGTGGCAGAACCCGGTGGACGCGCCACATTCTCCGTGGAAGGCGTGGTGGAGGGCGTCCCCATGGCCGAGCAGGAGCCCGGCCGTTACGTGGGGACGTACACGGTGCGGCCCGGCGACAACGTGGTGGGCGCGGCCGTCACCGTGCGGCTCGTGCGGCTCAACGGCGAGACCGTGACGGCGCGGGCCAGCGGCGGGGTGGTGGTGGCGACCACCCGGCCGACAACGCCCACCATCGAGCAGCCGAGACCGGGTCAGGCGGTGACCTCCCCGATCACCGTCCGGGGCCGCGCCACGCCAGGCCACGAGGTCCGTGTGTCGGCCACCTACGAAGGCACCGTGGGTCCCGTCGTGCTGCGCGGGAGCCTGGGCCAGGTCGAGGTGGCCGTGGGGAGCGACGGGACGTGGAGCGCGACCATCCGCTACCCGGTGCTGCTGCGGGGGGCCCGGATCACCATCACGGCCGTGGCGGTGAGCCCCGCGGGCCAGCAGTCGGAGCCGACCACCGTTGAAGTCCTGCAGCAGTAGGCGAGGAGGGCCGCGTCGGAGGGCGGGCCCTCCGTTGCCTCTTTCCTTCGCGGTGCCAGGGGCCCGAAGAGGGGCTAGTCTCCGGGCTCCAGGGCGTGGGCGACGGTCCGGCGCGCCCTCCGCACCGAAAGCACCGTGACCGCCGCGGCCAGCTGGAGGGCTACGACCCCGAGCCAGGCAGCGGTGTAGGAGCCGCCCGCGCGTTCCACCGCCCAGCCGAAGGCCGGCGGCGCCAGCATGGTGAACACGTACAGCACGGTCATGCTCAACCCGACCACCACCGCGCCAGCAGCCCAGGCGAGCTCCGAGATCAGCGTCACGTACAGGCCGTTCCAGCCCAGGAGGGTGAACCCCGCGACCAGGGCCAACGAGGCGGCGGCCAAGGTAGGTACCGAGGTCATCCGCGCCAACAGGGCGAGAGCGCCTACCGTAGCCGCCGCACAGCAGGCCGCGAGGGCGATGGGCCGTGGACGGTCCGCGCCGAACCACCGGTCTGAGACCCAGCCCCAGGCCATCCTCCCCGCGATGCCGCCCAGGTGCACGAACAGCAGCAGTCGGGCCGCGTCCTCGGGCCTCCAGGCGAAGGTGTCCACGAAGTACAGCGGCAGGTAGCCCGCAAGGCCGAACTGGCCCGCGGCCAGCAGGCAAGCCGTGAGGGTGGTGAGGACTAAAGGCGGGCTCTTGAAGAACTGCACGGTAACCCCGACGAGGCTGTGAAGCGCTGTCCTGGGCCCGCCGTCGGCTTCCCGGCTCCCGTCCGGAAGCCCCGCGTAGGTGGCGAGGCCGGCGACCACGCACCCCAGACCTGCGACCACGAGAGCCACCCTCCATCCCCACGCTGAGGCGATCCACGGGAGCAGCCCCGCGGCCAGCAGACCGCCCACGGGAAGTCCAGCCTGCCGGACCCCCATGGCCACCCCTCGCTCCCACGACGGAAAGGAGCCCATGACCGCCTGGCTCCCGGCCACCTGACTGGAAGGGAACCCCACGCCGGCTGCCGCCAGCAGGAGGGCCAGCAGGGTGGCGGAGGGAGCGAGGGCCGCGGTGGCGGCCAGAAGCCCAGTGATCAGGGAGCCGCAGGCCATGACGCGGCGCTCGCCCCAGCGTTCTGTAGCCACGCCCGTGGCGTAGAAGGCCAGCAGGGCACCCAGGTCGAAGGCGCCCAGCACAACCCCCGTCTGGCCCAGGGACAGGCGCAGGTCCGCGCGCATGAAGGGCGCGAGGGCGGGCAGCCCGAACCGGACGAAGGTGAGGCCCGCTTGTTGGAGCGTCGCCACGGTGAGCAGGCGCCAGCGGTGAGGAGAGGGCTCGGAAACTGCAGCGGGTGCGGGGCGGCCAGGGTTGCGGTCTCGCACGCCACCAGGATACCTGAACCCGATCAGGCGCGCCGCGCGTGAGCGGGTACGCGGTCGGACAGGCGCGCACCGATGGCCTCCCGCAGGTTTCGCCGCTTCGCCGTAGAACCCCTCACCGAGTGAGGTCGCGCCGGTTGGGAGGAGCGGCCGGAGGGAGGTCTTTGCGTTGCGAGCCATCGTGCCGGTGGCGGGGTTCGGCACCCGCCTGCGCCCCCACACGTACACCCTGCCCAAGGCCCTCATGCCCGTGGCGGGTAAGCCCATCCTGGGCCACATCCTGGACCAGCTCCTGGAAGTCGGGGTGGACGAGGTGGTCCTGGTGGTGGGCCACCTCGGGGAGAAAATCGAGGCGTACGTGCGGGAGAACTACCGCCTACCCGCGCACTTCGTCCGCCAGGAGCAGCCGCTCGGCAACGGACACGCCATCTACGTAGCGAGGGAATACCTGGGGCCAGAACCCGTCCTCATCATGCTGGGCGACACCATCTTCCGAGGAGACTTCCGACCTATGCTGCGCAGCCGGGTCTCGCTGATCGGGGTGCGGGAGGTCGCCGACCCGCGGCGGTTCGGTGTGGTGGAGGTCGAGGAAGACGGTCGTGTGGTCCGGATCGTGGAGAAGCCGGAGCGGCCGCCGAGCCGGCTG
Source organism: bacterium HR32 (assembly GCA_002898935.1). Lineage (GTDB taxonomy): Bacteria > Sysuimicrobiota > Sysuimicrobiia > Sysuimicrobiales > Sysuimicrobiaceae > Tepidifontimicrobium. The sequence goes on along the minus strand of BEII01000080.1, from coordinate 629 downwards.
GCCATCACCGGCGTGTACTTCGTGCACGACGCGCCCCTGTTCCGCAGGTGTCTGGAGCGTCTGGTGGAGGAGGACCGTCGGGTCCGGGGCGAGTACTGGCTCGCGGACGCCCTCCAGCTGTACGTGGACGCGGGCGCGGAGGTTCGGACCTACCCGGTGGAGGAGTGGTACGACTGCGGCACGCCACAGGCGCTGCTGGCCGCCAACCGGGCCCTGCTGGACGTGCTGAACCCGCCCAGGCCCTCCCTGGACGGCGCCCTGGTGCACCCGCCCGTGGCCATCGCACCCGGGGCGGTGGTGGAGGAGTCTGTGGTGGGGCCGCATGTGTCTGTGGCGGAGGGCGCGCGGGTGGTGCGGTCGGTCATCCGCGACTGCATCGTGAACCGGAACGCCACGGTGCAGAACGTCGTCCTGGAAGGTTCCCTGATCGGGGAGGGCGCTTACCTGGAAGGGCGCCCCACCCGTGTAAATCTGGGTGACGACTCGGAGATCGAGCTGGGCGGGTAGGAGCGGGCGCGAGGCATCTGACGGTGGCCGCAGAACTCCCCAGGCGCTGCGACGTGGCGGTGGTGGGCGGAGGCATCGTGGGGCTGGCGTGCGCGCTCGCAGTCCTCCGCCGCTTCCCGGAC
>BEII01000079.1 GCA_002898935.1 bacterium HR32 | reverse complement strand
GTCAGCGGGTGACGCACGGGTTGCCTTCCCCGCGCAGGGCACCGGGGCGGAAAACCCCCATGTTGAAGATCCGCCCGTGGATGGGCTGGCCCGGGTCGTAGGCGGCGGCGAACTGCAGCCCCAGGTCGTGGTAGCGGACCAGGGTGATCTTGTCCTGCCGGCAGTCCACCCGCGCGTAACCGCCCCCGGTCCCGTAGGCCCGCAGGGCGCGGTCCAAGGGCATCATGAGGCGGATCCCGCGGTCGGTGACGAAGCGAGAGAGGGTGCCGTAGACCCCCACCACCCGGACCCGCCCGCTGTCCAGCTCGAAGGACACGAGATACCCGTCGGACTTCCAGTCGTACGACAGGATGTTCCGCTCCGGGTAGCGGTCCACGCGCTCTGGCCGGCCCAGCACGGCCACCATCTCCGCGGCCCGCATGCGGAGGGTGATGGACCCAACGCGCTGCCCGGCTACCACCGGCACGTCCTGGGACCCGCTCCGGGGCGGCTCCACCTCCCCCCCGTGCACGGCGGTGGCGAGGGCGAGGACAACCAGCAGGAACACGGCACGGGCAGGGAGCCGGAAGCCGCGCATCCAACACCTCCTTCGGTCGTATTCTACGGACTCCAGGAGGCGGCGGTTCGGTGAGGCAGCCTGCCGTGTACGTGTGCCGGCCGCTCCCCGGCCGGGCCCTCGACCTGCTGCGCGAGCGTTGCGCGGTGCACGTGTGGCCGGACCCGGAGATCCCTCCGCCCCGGGAGGTACTGCTCGAGGCGGTCCGGGAGGCAGAGGGGCTGGTCACCCTGGTGACGGAACGGGTGGACGAGACACTCCTTGCGGCTGCGCCCAGGCTGCGGGTGGTGAGCAACGTGGCCGTGGGCTACGACAACGTGGACGTGGCCGCGGCCACCCGGCGTGGGGTGGTGGTGACCAACACCCCCGACGTGCTGACGGAGACCACCGCAGACCTGGCGTGGGCGCTGCTGCTGGCCGCCGCACGCCGCGTGGCTGAGGCGGACCGATTCACCCGGGCCGGCCGATGGAAGGCGTGGGGGCTCGAGCTGTTGCTCGGACAGGACGTGTACGGCCGCACCCTCGGGGTGGTGGGTATGGGCCGCATCGGCCGCGCGGTGGCGCGCCGGGCCGGAGGCTTCCGCATGCGGGTGCTGTACACGAGCCGCACCCGCTGCGAGGAGGTGGAACGGGAGCTGGGGGCGGAGTGGCGGGCGCTGGACGACCTGCTCGCGGAGGCGGATTTCGTCACCCTCCACACCCCTCTCACGCAAGAGACCCGGCACCTGATCGGCCGCGAGCGGCTGCGGCGCATGAAGCCCACCGCGGTCCTGGTGAACACCGCGCGGGGCGCTGTGGTTGACGAGCAGGCCCTGGTGGAGGCCCTGCGGGAGCGGTGGATCTGGGCCGCGGGGTTGGACGTGTTTGAGCAGGAGCCCCTCCCGCCGGACTCCCCGCTGCTCTCCCTGGACAACGTGGTGCTCGCCCCGCACATCGGCAGCGCCAGCTTCACCACCCGGGCCCGCATGGCCGAGATGGCCGCGGAGAACTGCCTGGCGGTGCTGTCCGGCCGCCGCCCGCCCAACCCCGTCAACCCTGAGGCCCTGGGTGGCCTCCTCCCGTGACCTGCCTGTACAGGCGCCGGGTGCGGGCCTCTGCTTCCTGGACGATACGGCGCCAGGCGCGGAGCACGTGCTCGAGGGAGCGGCGCGCCGGGGCTTGTAGCGGAGTGGGTAGCGCCTGCAGCTCCCGCGCGTCCAGGATCTCCGGGCCAGCCTCCGGCCGCACGAGGACGTCGGCTCCCAGGTCGGTCCACTCCACCGTGCCCTGGCGCAGGCGGGCAGGGGTGGCCACGTTGACGTAGTAAGCCAGGGTGCGGCCCTCCGGCGTTACCCAGTGGTACACGTTGTACCAGCGGGCCCGCCAGTAGTACGCGAAGGTGGCGACGCCGGGCTCCAGGTGCACGTCCGCCACCGACCGCGCCTCGCCGACCACGTAGAAGAGGGCCACGCCCGCGGGCCAGCGCTCCAGCAGCCGGCACGCGAACTGCGCGCACCCGCCCCGGGGGCGGCGCTTGACCTCCACCACCTCCGGTAGCTGCCCGGCACAGGCCCAAGTCCCGCGCAGGACCCCCACGGGGGAATTCTAGAACGGCGGGCAGGAGCTTGGCGGGCCGGACCCGAAACAACGCGGCGGAGGACTCCGCACAGGGAGGGAACCGGGATGTCTAGACGGCGCAGCGCGGCGTGGTGGGGGGTTCTCGGGTTGATGCTCCTCGCCCTGGCCGGGTGCGCCCCCCGCGCCGGCACGCAGGCAACTCCAGCCGCGTCGCCGGCGGCAGCGGGGGTGCCAGACCTCGGCGGGCGGACCCTGCGGGTGGCGACGGACGCCACCTACCCGCCCTTCGAGATGCTGGACGAACAGAAGAACCTCATCGGCTACGACATCGACCTGATCCGCGAGATCTGCAGGCTCGCCAACTGCCGGCCGGAGATCCGCAGCGTGGCGTGGGAGGGCATCCTGCCGGGCGTACAACAGGGGGACTACGACGTGGCCATCTCCGGCATCACCATCACCCCCGAGCGGGAGCAGCGGGTGGACTTCACGGAGCCGTACATCGAGGTGGGGCAGGTGATCCTCGTGCGGGCGGACGAAACGCGCATCCAGGGCGCGCAGGACCTGGCAGACAAGACGGTGGCCGTCCAGCTGGGGACCACCAACGACGAGCTGGCCACCCGCATGCAGCGGGAGCGGCAGATCCGTGAAGTCCGGCGCTACCGGACCTTCGACCTGGCGGTGGCCGCGCTGCTGAACCGCGACGTGGACGCGGTGATCATCGACAGCGTGGCCGGACAGGGCTTCATCGCCCAGAACCCAGGCCGGCTGAAGACCGTGGGCGAGCGGCTCACCAGGGAGCAGCTCGGGATCGTGGTCCGGGAGGGCAACACCGAGCTGCGGGACGCGTTCAACGCGGCCCTGCGGGCGCTGAAGCAGGACGGGACCCTGGACCGCCTGTACCGCAAGTGGTTCGAGGAGTGGAAGCCGAAGTAGCCGGCTGAACGCCGTGGCCCGCGGCCCCGCCAACGGGCGCGCTGTCCCCGTCCCCCTGGACCGGGTGCCGTGGTGGGCCCTCGTGCTGGCAGGCCTCCTGCTGCTGGCCGCGGCGCGCCTGGCCGGGTCCGAGGTGTACCGGGAGACCCTGCAGTTCCTGGCGGGCGGGGTGGTGGTGACCCTCCTGCTCACCGTGGCCTCCTTCGGCCTGGCCTTGGTGGTGGGGCTCGTGGCGGCCCTGGCGCGGCTCTCCCGCTCCGCGGTCCTGCGTTCCGTGGCCACCCTGTACGTGGAGGTGGTGCGCGGGGTGCCGCTGTTGGTCCTGCTCCTGTACATCGCCTTCGTGATCACGCCGTGGCTCGCGGACTTCACGGGAGTCCGCTGGTGGCGGGACAACGTGGTGCGGGCAGTGCTGGGACTGGGGATCGGGTACGGGGCGTACCTGGCAGAGGTGTACCGGGCGGGGATCGAGGCCATCCCGCGGGGCCAGGTGGAGGCGGCGCTGTCCCTGGGCATGTCCCGCACCCAGGCCCTGCGGTACGTGGTGCTGCCGCAGGCCGTCCGCATCGTGCTTCCCCCTATGGGGAACGACTTCGTGGCCCTGCTCAAGGATTCGTCCCTGGCCTCCGTGATCTCCGTGACGGAGCTCACGTACTCCGGCAACCTGAACGTGGCCCGGACCTTCCGGGCGTTCGAGACGTACAACGCGGTGGCCCTGCTGTACCTGTGCATGACCCTGCTCGGGTCTGCGGGCGTGCGGGTACTCGAGCGACTGGCCCGCGCCGGCGGGTGAGGGGAGGCGAGCGGTGAACGTGGTGGTGACCGGCGTGAACGTGGAGGTGTCCCAGGGCCTGCGGGACTACGTGGCGCAGAAGCTGGGACGGCTGGCGCGCCACTTCCAGCACCTGCAGGAGGCCAAGGTGGTGGTGCGGGCGGAACGCCGCCGTCCGGTGGGCCGCGCGCGGGTGGTGGAGGTGACCGTGTGGGGCGACGGCCTCGTGCTGCGGGGAGAGGAGGCGACCACGGACCCCTACGGCAGCGTGGACCGAATCGTAGACAAGCTGGAGCGGCAGATCGCCAAGTACCGCAGCCGTGTCATTGAGAAGCGGCGGCTGGATGAGCGCCGGCAGCGTAGCGCGGAGCGGGCCCGAGCCTTGGCCCAGGAGGAGGAGGAACCGGAGGGCCCGCGGGTGGTGCGGCGCAAGCGGTTTGCCACCAAGCCCATGACGGAGGAGGAAGCGGCCCTGCAGATGGAGCTGCTGGGCCACAGCTTCTTCGTGTATCGGGACGCAGAGACCAACCGGGTTTGCGTGCTGTACCGCCGGCGGGACGGGGACTACGGCGTCATCGAGGTGGACTCCCCGTGAGGGGCCGCTCCGCCGCCCTCGTGGCCGCGGTGCTGGTGGGCTGCGCCCGCGGCCCGGACCTGCGGGGCCTCCCCCGGGTGGAGCTCGCCGCTCCGCGGCTGCTGGAGGCCGTCCGGCCGGGGGTCGCGTTCTCCGCCAGCCTCGGCACCGCGTGCCCGCTGGCTGCAGGACACCTGGTGGCCGTGATGGTGGACCACGACCCGCGCGCCCGGCCCCAGAGCGGGCTCGGTGCCGCGTGCCTGGTGTACGAGGTGCCGATCGAGGCAAGGTTCCCCCGCCTCATGGCGGTATTCGCGGACGGGGCCCCCGACCGCGTCGGACCGGTCCGCAGCGTGCGGCCGGCGTTTTTGCAGGTGGCGGCGGAGCTGGGAGCGGTGGTGGCGCACGCGGGGGCCAGCGAGCCCGCCTACCGGTACATCCGTAGCCACCACGCGCCCACGGTGAACGAGTTCTCCAACCCCCAGGCGTTCTGGCGGGACCGCCGGCGGCGCATGCCCCACAACCTGTACGCATCGGTCCCGAGGCTGCGGGAGCTCGTGGTACGCAAGGGACTGCACACCCCCGCCTCACGGCCACCTGTCGAGCGCCTGGCGTACACACTGCCCGAAGGCCGCCCCGCCTCCGAGGTGGAGGTCCCCTACCCGGTCGGATTCCGGGTCCGGTTCGTCTACCGCGGCGAAGCGTACGAGCGGGTGGTGGCAGGCCAGCTCCAACGGGACGAGACCACAGGTCTGCCACTCCGCGCCGGGAGCGTGGTGGTGCAGTTCGCCCGTTGGCGGGGGTGGCACGCTGGCCGCGTGGACGTGTCCGAGGTGGCCTTGGTCGGGAACGGCCGCGGCCTGGCCTTCGTCGGAGGCCGCGTGGTGCCGGTGACGTGGCGCAAGGCCACAGACACCTCCCCCACGGTGTTCGTGGACGCCTCCGGACAGGGGCTCCTGCTGCCCGGCCCAGTGTGGGTGAGCGTGGTGCCCGACGACCTCCTTGTGGCCTTCCACTGACCTGGGAAGGTGGGGAGAGCCCGCCTGGTTATAATGGGTGGAGCGCGACCGGGAGGCGGGATGCTGAGGGTCCTGGAAAAGCTGTTGGGGCGCGGGGACGACCGCGTGTGGCGCCGCTACCTGCCGGTGGTGGAGCGCGTGAACGCGCTGGAGTCGGAGTTCGAGCGCCTGTCGGACGAGGCCCTGCGGGCCAAGACGGAGGAGTTCCGCCGCCGGCTCCGGGAAGGCGAGACCCTGGACGACCTCCTGCCCGAAGCGTTCGCCGCGGTCCGGGAGGCCAGCAAGCGCACCCTGGGGCTGCGCCACTTCGACGTGCAGCTCATCGGCGGCGCGGTCCTCCACGAGGGAAAGATCGCGGAGATGAAGACCGGCGAAGGCAAGACGCTGGTCGCCACCCTGCCTCTGTACCTGAACGCCCTCCTGGGCCGCGGGTGCCACCTGGTCACCCCCAACGACTACCTGTCGCGCGTGGGCGCGGGGTGGATGGGGCCCATCTACCAAGCCCTCGGCGTGTCTGTGGGGGTCATCTGCCACGAGTTCGCGGGGTTGTACGACCCCACCTACCAGGACCCCAAGCCCCACGGGGACGACCGCTTGAACCACTTCCGGCCCGTGCCGCGGCGGGAGGCCTACCGGGCGGACATCACCTACGGCACCAACAACGAGTTCGGGTTCGACTACCTGCGGGACAACATGGCTCTGCGTCTCGAGGACGTGGTGCAGCGCGAGCTGTACTACGCCATCGTGGACGAGGTGGACTTCATCCTGATCGACGAAGCCCGCACCCCCCTCATCATCTCCGGCCAAGTGGAGGAGTCCACCCGCAAGTACTACGAGTTCGCCAAGCTGGTCCGCCGCCTGCAGCCGGGCGTGGACTACACCGTGGACGAGAAGGCCAAGAACGCCTTCCTCACCGACGAGGGCGTCCGCAAGGTGGAGCGCATGCTGGGCCTGGACAACCTGGCCGACCCCGCGAACGCGGACGCCATGCACCACGTCCAGCAGGCCCTCCGGGCCCACACCTGCTACCACCGGGACGTGGACTACGTGGTGAAGGACGGCCAGGTGATCCTGGTGGACGAGTTCACCGGCCGCCTCATGTTCGGGCGGCGCTACTCGGACGGCCTGCACCAGGCCATCGAGGCGAAGGAAGGGGTGCGGATCGAACGGGAGACGCAGACCCTGGCCTCCATCACCTTCCAGAACTACTTTCGCATGTACGAGAAGCTGGCGGGCATGACGGGCACCGCCAAGACGGAGGAGGAGGAGCTCCGCAAGATCTACGGGCTCGAGGTGGTGGTGGTCCCCACCCACAAGCCCATGATCCGGGTGGACCACCCCGACGTGGTGTTCAAGACGGAGCGGGCCAAGTGGCGGGCGGTGGTGGAGGAGATCAAGGCCTCCCACCAGCGGGGCCAACCGGTGCTGGTGGGGACCCGGTCCATCGAGAAGAGCGAGATGCTGTCCGACCTTCTCCGGCGGGAGGGCATCCCGCACCAAGTACTCAACGCCAAGCACCACGAGCGGGAGGCACAGATCATCGCCCAGGCCGGCCGCCTGGGGGCGGTGACCATCGCCACCAACATGGCGGGCCGCGGGGTGGACATCCTCCTAGGGGGCAACCCGCCGGACCCCGAGGAGGCCGAACGGGTCCGCCAGCTGGGCGGCCTGTACGTGATCGGGACGGAGCGGCACGAGGCCCGTCGGATCGACAACCAGCTGCGGGGCCGGGCGGGCCGCCAGGGGGACCCGGGGTCCTCGCGGTTCTTCCTGTCGCTGGAGGACGAACTGCTGCGGCTGTTCGCGGGCGAGCGCATCGCGTCCCTCATGGACCGCCTGCGGATTGACGAGGACACCCCCATCGAAAGCGCCCTGCTGACCCGACAGATCGAAGG
>BEII01000078.1 GCA_002898935.1 bacterium HR32 | reverse complement strand
AGGTTCAGGGGAGAGCCTGGGTCCTGGGGAATGGCCATGACCAGCCGAGACGGGCTCGGCGCTGGAACCGCGCGCCCCGCCGCAAGCGCGGCCAGGGCCGTTGCGACGACCAGACAGGCGGTGCGGCGCATGTCTCCTCCTCCTCACTGGGCGCAGCCCAGGTACAGCCGCCAGGCGATCCGGCCGCGCCCGAAGTGCTCTTGCAGGATCTCCCGGACTTCTCGTCGGTTCCGGTACCGGTACAGGGCAGCGCAGGGGTGCAGGACCAGCAGCACGCCGCAGTGGCCCAGGTCCTCCGCGTGGACTTCCACCAGCACCCGATCCGCCAGGCCTAGCTGGGCCAGCTCTTCCCGAATGCCCCGCCGGACGGCCGCGGCCCTGTCGCGGCCGCAGCAGGGGCACCGGCCCGGCGTGACGTAGGCGTGCACCTGCTGGGAAGCGACCACTCGAAGCCTGCCGAGCCTATTGCTCACGGCTCTTCCCGCTCGGTCGTGCGCTGGTCGACCGTGGAGCCTCGGGTCGTTCCACCAGGACACCTCGAGCGAGCTCCACGGTCCGGTCGGCTAGCCATCCCACCACCTGCAGGTCGTGTGTGATCAGCAACAGGCCGAGGCCCTTCTGCTCCCGCAGCCTCCGCAGCCAGCCCACGAGGTCCACGGTGGTGACCGGGTCGAGCGCGGAAAACGGCTCGTCCAGCACCAGCAGGCCGGGCTCCACGCTGACCGCACGTGCCAGGTTCACGCGCTGCCGCTGGCCTCCCGAGAGCTCGCCAGGCCGCCGGGTCGACAAGGATGGGTCCAACCCGACGTCCTCCAGCAGCCGCCGCACGCGCCACCGAACCTCCTCCGGGGTCCTCGCCTTCCCGTGCAACCGAAGGGGCTCGCCCACGATGCGCTCAACCGTGTGGCAGGGGTTAAGGGCCAGGTACGGGTCCTGGAACACGATCTGCACCGAGCGCCGGAACTCCAACGCGCACGCCCGTGAGCCGCAGAATACGGAGCAGCCGAGGAACCGCACGTCCCCCGACGTCGGGCGTACCAGTCCCAGCAAGACACGGGCCAGGGTGGTCTTCCCGATCCCGGATGGGCCCACCAACGCCACCGCGTCACCGGGCTGCAAGGAGAGGTGGACGTCATGAAGGATCCGCTTGGAGCCGGCGGGAGACCGGAGCTCGACGCCCACTCCGTCCGCGACGAGCCACTCACGCGCCACGGGCCAAGGCCTCCGTCGCCGCGACCCACGCCGCCGCGTACGGGTGCCGGGGACGCCGGAGGAGCTCCTCGGTCGGAGCGTCCTCCACCAACCGCCCTGCGTGCAGCACGAGGATCCGCTGGCAGGTCCCGACGGCGGTGGACAGGTCGTGGGTGATGATCAGGGCGGACGCGTTGCCCTGCGTCACGTGCTGCCGGACCAGCGCCAGCATGCGGGCCTGCGTGGTCTGGTCCACAGCAGCCGTGGGTTCGTCCAGGAGGAGGAGGTCGGGGTCGTTCGCGAGGGCTGCGGCCAACAGCAGCCGTTGAGCCATGCCGCCGGAGACCTGGTGGGGGAAGGACGACCCCACGGCGGGGTCCAGACCGACCCGGCGCAGTAACTCTGCCACCCGGTCCGCGGCCACCTGCCGCGGGAGCCGCAACGTCTCCCGTACGTGCTCTCCACACCGAACGTAGGGGTTCAGGGCGGCCTGCGGTTCCTGCGGCACGTACCCGATGGCCCGACCCCGAAGGCGCTCCCAGGCCTTGCCATCAACGGGTCGGCCGCGCCAGCGGACCGCCCCTTCGGCGCGCGCGGACTTCCACGCCAAGAGTCCCAACAGTGCCAAGGCCACGGTGGACTTGCCGGCGCCCGACTCGCCCACCAAGGCGACGCACTCGCCCTCTCGGAGCGCAAAGCTCACTCCGTCCAGGATCGGGCGCGCTGTCCGCCCTGCGGGGTAAGTCACCCGCAGGTCTCGTACCTCCACCACCACTGCGCTCACGAACTCCCTCCGCCGGCCCGGCGAGCGGTGAGACCTCGAGCCAGGGCTCCTCCGAACCACAGGCACGCGCTCAACGCCACCACCGGAAAGACCACAGGCCACCAAGCGTCCGGCAGGTACGGACGGCCTTCCGCCACCATGCCGCCCCACGTGGGTGTGGGCGGCGGAGGCCCCAGGCCCAGAAACGCCAGGGTCGACACCAGCATGACGGACTGCCGCAGGTGCAGCAGCGTCAGGATCGCCACGGAGGGCAGGAGGTGGGGAAGGAGTTCGCTCGTGAGGATCCGCAGGGGTCCGTAGCCGAGGGCGCGGGCAGCCTCCACGAAGGGCTGGGCGGAAAGCGCGCGCACCTCCCGCTCCAGCGTCCACTGCAAGTCTGGCCAGACTTGGAGTACGACGGCCATCACCAAGGCCCACTCTCCACGCCCGAGCACGGCCACCAGGACCAGGGCCGTCAGCGCGCCTGGCCACGCCAACAACCCCTGGGCGATCCAACTCGGCAGGCGTTGCCAGCGTCCAGCGGCGGGGAACCCTGCAGCCAGCGCCCCCGCGACGCCCAGGATTGCCGCGGCCAGCAGGCCCAGCAGCGCAGAGGCCAGGGTCGGCACCGTGCCGTGAACCACACGACTCAGGACGTCGCGGCCCAGGTGGTCGGTCCCCAAGACCGAGCCGTGCAACGGGGGCTCCAAACGGCGGTCAAGCGCCGGCCGTACCGGGTCGTCCAGCACACGCGCGGCGTCCAAGCCGATCGGGCCTGCCACGACCAGAGCGACCACCACCAGCGCCCAGGCGGCGGGGTGCGCCAGACGCGTGCGAACTACGGCAGCGCCCATCGGTCGTGCATACGGGGGTCGGCGAGCCGTTGCAGCGCGTCCGCCACGGTCCGGACCACAACGAACGTGGTACCGACGGCCGCCACCCCGCAGGTCAACACCGGCACGTCGCGGCTCGCAGCTGCGGACACCAGCAGAGATCCGAGCCCTGGATACGCGAATACCGTCTCGACTACCAGGGAGCCTGAAAGGAGGAAGCCCGCCTGGAGGGATCCGTACCCGAGGAACAGGCCCAACGCCGGGCGCACCAGGTGCCGGCGGTACACCTCCCCGGGCCGTACCCCGCGGGCCAACGCAGCGAGGACGAAGGGCTCCTGGTGCAGCCGCGCTAGCCGTTGCTCGAGCAGCACGGCGGTGCGGACGGCCATCCCGCTCCCCAACAGGAGCCCTGCCAGCCAAACCGTGCCCGGGCCGGAGGCAGGGGCGAGTCTCCACTGCACGGCCACGAGGTGCACCGCCAGGACGGCCACCGCGAACCCCGGCACCCCTTGCGCCGCAAGCGCGAGGGTCCCCAGTCCCCCCAACCGCCCTCGGACCTGGACGAACGCCAGGGCCACCGCCAGCGTTGGGCCGCCCGCGAACGCTACGGGCGCGGCGACCCCTGCAAGTCGCAACGTGAAGTCGAGGTGCTGCCGGACGAGATCCCACGCCGGCTGGCGCAACCGCCACGACTCCCCGAAGTCACCGCGGAGGCTGCGCAGCAGGGCTTCGGCCACGCGCACCACGGCGGGTCGGTCCAGACCCAGAGCCTCTCGCAGGGCGCGAACCTCCACCGCAGACGCGTCCGCAGGCAGCAGGGCGGCCACGGGGTCGAACGTGTACACCGCCACCCACTGGAGCGCCAGTAACACCAACGCGAGCCACGCGAACCCTGCGGCCGCCCGAAGCACGGCACCTCTCAGAACCCACGCCCACGGCGGCGCCCAGGTCATCGCGGCCACACGTCGCGGATCTCGATGCGGCCCGCGCGGCTACCCGGCCACCGGACCGCGCCCGACAAGGCGTAGATCAGGTCAGGGTACAAGAGCCAGACCACCGGCGCCTGGGACTTGGCCCGTAGCTGGATGGCGCGGCTCAGGTCGAGGCGGCGCCGCACGTCCTCCTCGCCCACGTAGGCTTGGATGAGCCGGTCGGTCTCCGCGTCAGGCTGGTAGCCCATGGCCTTCAGGAAAGACTGGGCCGCCAGGAACGCTTCGAACGGGCGCATGGCGTCGAACATGTGGTTGTCCAGCGCCAGGAACAGGATGATCCGGCCGCCGTCCGCATCCCGCAGCCGCTGAGGGTCGAACACGAGGGCGCGGTCGAGGACGGTGATCTCCGTCTCGATCCCGGCCTCCCTAAGCTGCGCCTGGGCCACCTGGGCCAGCGTGACCCAAGAGGCTGCGGTGTCCAGGCTGACGCGAAGTGGCAGGGGAACGCCCGCTTCGCGCAGCAGCGCCCGGGCCCGCGGAGGGTCGTAGTCGCTGAGGGGGAACACCTCCGCGTACCCACCAAACCCCCTCGGGACGACGGACACAGCCGGAGCCGCAAACTCCCCGAACACGGCCCGCGACAGCGCGGCCCGGTCTAGGGCGTGGTAGACGGCCCGGCGCACTCGAGCGTCGTGAAACGGCGGCTTGAACAGGAATGTGAGGTAGGCGGTCCGCACACCAAGCTCTACCAGCACGCGGTAACCCGCCCCGCGGACCCTCGGGACCATCTCGGGCAGCAAGTCGCCCACCAGCTGCGCGCCGCCGCTCAACAGGTCCGCGAGCCGGGTAGCCGGTTCCGGGACGGCGCGGACCACGACCTCGTCCCAATAGGCGTCCCGGCCCCAGTACAGGGGGTTGCGGCGCAAGCGCACGGAGCTTCCGGGGTCCCACCCGTCCAGTACGTAAGGCCCGGTGCAGACGGGCTTTCGGCGGTGCTCGCCGCCGCGATCCAACTGCTGGCGCGACAGGATGGGTACTGGCACGAGGAAGTGGGCCTGTAGGGCGTGAGGGACAGAGGTCACTACGTCAACGGTCCGTGGGTTTAGTACCCGCACCTCATCTACGTAAGAGACCATGCGCCGCATACCCGACCGCGACTGCGGATCCCGGATGTAGTCCAAGGTGGCCTTCACGTCTCCCGCGGTGAGGGGCGAGCCGTCGCTGAACCGAACTCCGCCGCGCAGCTGGATGCGCCAGACGCGGGAGCTGACCCGCTGGATGGACTGGGCGAGCAGGGGCCGGAAGCCGCCCTCAGGAGTGCGGCGCACGAGGGAGTCGCAGACCATGAGCCCGGGAATGGGGACGTCCATGCTCCACAGCGGGTCCAGGGTGCGCAGGTCACGGGTTTCTTCGATTTGGGAGATGACCAGCCGCTTGGACGGCGCTGCCTGGAGGGTCGCCGCGGGCAGCGCGAGCGGGGCGCACAGCAAGATCCAGGCAGACCACCGGACCCAGGCAGGACGGCTCACGGTGCCGCCTCCGCGAGGGCGGGCTTGGCGCCCCGTACCAGATAGTACCGGTGGCCCGCGAGCGGCTCGGCAACCTCCGGGGGGAGGGCTCTCGCGCGCAAGTCGCGCAACTCGTCGAGCCACCGGTACGTGCACGCCTTGAGGCCCGCCTGTTCAAAGAAGCGCAGGCTTACCTCCGGAGGCACACCGCCCACGAAGGGGAGGGCCTCGAAGGCTTCGCGGAAATCCCTCCAACGGTCCGGGGCGGGTTGGAAGCACCCGTCGATGGCCACCACGAGGCCACCGGGCCGCGTTACCCGGACCCACTCCTGCAAGGCCAGCGCGGGGTCTAGCACGTTCCACAGCACGTGCCGGCTGATCACTAGATCAAAGGTCCCGGCCGGAAGCCCGGTTCGTTCGGCGGGGGCCTCCCGCAGGTCGAGCCGTACTCCCTGGCGGTCAGCCTTGATCCTGGCCTGGTCCAGCATCCGGGTAGAGAGATCCACGCCTGTGACCGCGTGGCCAAGCTCGGCCAGCATGAGCGCCAAGAACCCCGTGCCAGTGCCCACGTCCAGGACCACACTGGGCCGCCCGCGGCACAGCTCCCCCAGAAGCCCGACCCAGAAGCCACGCTCTTCCTCTGAGCAGAACACGTGCTGGGGCTCGAGATCGTAGTCCTGCGCCCTCTGGTCCCAGTACCTTGCGAAGGCACGGTGCACATCCTGTTCCTGGCCACGCTGGGTCGCCACAGCTCTCCCCTCCTATCTCAGGGCCGCCGAATCGCTACGCCTAGACGCGTCTAAGACATTGTTGATAGCATAGGTCATGAATTTGAGAGTCAAGGGGTGTTGGGTGGGGCTGGCCGGAGCGGGCTCGCGGCGCGGGCTCCGGCCTCCTTCCAGTCCCTTCCAATAGACAACGACTTCCCTTGGGCTACGACCCCGCGCGAGCGGCAGAAACCTTCCGGCTGCGGCGGCTCCGGATCACCCCGCAGCGGCTGGCCGTGTTCGAGGCCTTGGCGGACCTGCCCGACCACCCCACGGCAGAGCAGGTCCATGCACGCGTGGTGCTCCGCATGCCGCACGTGACCTTGAAGACCGTGTACTCCGTCCTCCGGGACATGGAGCACGCAGGGTTGGTGCAGCCGCTACCCGTGGGCTCCGGTGCGGTCCGCTGGGACGTGCAGGTTCGAGCCCACGCGCACTTCGTGTGCACGCGTTGTGGAAGGCTCGTCGACCTGCCCGTGGACCCGACGGTCCTGCTGCCCCTGGCGCGACGCCGCGTGCGCGCCCGAACCGTGGACGGTGCGGTGTTGGTCTTCCGCGGCCGCTGCGACCGGTGCCCGGACCCTCCGGCGCCCCAGGGATTCGAGGATCCCGGACGTTCCCGTTGACACCCAAACCCGGCACTGCTATCTAACAAAGAAACGCGATCGCTCTCGTGAGGGAGTGCGCCTAGGGTTCCGCGGCCTGACCCAGGCCGGTCCGGGCCGAGCGGCGCAGGCGGGCAACGGGCTCGCTACACCGTCGGGACAAAAGCCCGAGGGGGAGGTTCCTCAGGACGAGGCCCCCTCGGGCTTTGGGTTATCTCAAGATCTCGCAGGACGAGGAGGAAGCCGGGACCGTGACGTCTCTGGCCGCGCTGCCCGAGCGCGACGCGTGCGGGGTGGGGTTCGTGGCGCGGCTGCACGCGCCAGCTTCACACGGCGTGCTGCAGGCCGCCCTCGCGGCACTGCGCAACCTCGCGCACCGGGGTGCGCAGGCTGCAGACGGCCGCACCGGGGACGGCGCTGGCATCCTGACGCAGATCCCGCACGGCCTGTTCGCGCGGGTCCTGCGGGAGATGGGCTACCGCGGGGACGAGCGGCCGCTTGCCGTCGGTGTCTTCTTCTTCCCCGCGCAGGAGGACGCCTACCGGGCCTGCCGCGCGGTCTGCGAGGAGGAGTTCGAACGCGCGGGCCTGCGCCGCCTGGGCTGGCGCACGCCCCCCGTCCAGCCGCAGGCCCTGGGCGAGTACGCCCTGCGCACCCTACCCCGCATCGAGCAGGCCCTCCTCACGGCCCCGGGGGAACAAGACCTGGAGGCGCTGGAGCGGCGCCTGTACCTGGTCCGGCGGCGCATCGAGCGGCGGGCTGCGGGCCTGGGCCTGTACGTGCCGTCCCTG
>BEII01000077.1 GCA_002898935.1 bacterium HR32 | reverse complement strand
ATGGTCCAGATCGTGTTCCCCGAGCACATCAACGTCCGGGGCTCCCTGTACGGCGGCCGGATGATGCGGTGGATTGTCACCGCCGGCACGCTGGCGGCTTCCCGACTCGCGCGGGGTACGGTGGTGCTGGGATCCATGGACGACCTGGACTTCCTGCGCCCCGTGCTGGTGAACCAGGTCGTGGCCCTGGAAGCCTGCGTGGTGCTCGTGGGTCGCACGTCCATGGAGGTGGAGGTACAGGTGCACGCGGAGGACCCGGCCACAGGTGCGCGAGAGCGCGCCACCGCTGCCCACCTGGCCTTCGTGGCCGTGGATCGCGAAGGCCGGCCCAGGCCCGTGGGTGTGCGGGTGGTACCGGGGAGCCCAGAGGACGAGCGGCGGCAGGCGGACGCCCGCGTGCGGCGCGAGCGCCGCCTCGCTCGGCTCGCGGCCCGGCGCAGGCCCGAACCCGACGAACCCCCGCCCCGCCACCACCTGGACACCTGCCGGGTGGTGTTCCCCGAGGACGCCATCAGTGGCAGCCTCATGTTCGCGGGCCGGCTGGTGATGGACCTGGACGAGGTCGCGTCCATCGTGGCGGCCCGCTACGCCCGAGGCCCCGTGGTCACCGCCTCCGTGGACGCCCTGGACTTCGTGCATCCCATCCGGGTGGGGGAGATCGTGCACTACCGGGCCGCTCTCAACCACGTGGGCCGCAGCTCCATGGAGATCGGGGTGCGGGTCCTGAGCGAGAACCCGTTGTCCGGGGAGGTCCACCACACGTGCAGCACCTTCGTGACCATGGTCCACACCGACCGGTCCGGCCAACCCCAACCTCTGCCGCCGCTCGCGCCGCAGACGGAGGCAGAGCGCCGGCGGTGGCAGGAGGCCGAAGCGCGCCGCGCGCTGCGGCAGGCCCGGCTGCGCGCCCTCCGCGCGCTCTCAGACCAGGTTTAGGGCCGGACCGCCACGGCCCAGGGGAGCCTCAGACCGGTGCGCGGCCCCACGACGACGCGCACCGGCCGGCTGTCCTCCGTGGCGCCCGGTGTGTACACGGTCACCGAGTCCGCACCTGAGTTCGCCACGTACAGCGTGCCCACGGGGTCCAGGGCCACACCCCGGGGCACCGAAAGCCCGGTGTTCGGGCCCGAGATTCGCCGCTCGGGCGGCTCGTTGTCCTGAGCACCCGGCCGGTAGGCGGTGACCGCCGGAAACCCCGTGGCCGGGTTCGGGGAGGCGTTGGCCACGTACAGCCGGCCGAAGGGGTCGAAGCCGAGGCCCGTGGGTTCCGCGAGCTGCGTCAGGCTGCCTGCGATCCGTCGGGCCGGAGGGGTGTTTCCGAACGCCCCGCGGTCGAAGACCAGGATGGAGTTGGAGGCGGAGTTGGCCACGTACAGCAGCCCGTCGGGCCCGAACGCGATCCCCCGCGGCGTCGCGAGCAGGGTCTGGCTGCCTTCCACCACCCGGACCGGCCGTGCGTTCCCGGAAGCACCGGGTGCGTACACCGTGAGGCGCGAGGCCGCCGCGTTGGACACGTACAGGTTCCCGAGGGCGTCCAGGGCCAGACCGGACGGCCCCGCGAGCAGCGTGTCGGGCCCGGCCAGCGTCCGGATGGGGCCTGCGTCGCCCGTGGCCCCGGGCAGGTAGACGGTGATCCGGTTCGCCGCCGCGCTGGCCACGAGCAGGTTGCCGGACGGGTCCACCAGGACCGCCACCGGCTGGCTCAGCAGGCTGTTGCTGCCCGAGATGGCTCGGGTGGGGAAGACGTCGCCCGAGGCGTCCAGGCGGTAGACGGTAACGGAGTCCGCGCCTGCGTTGGCCACGTACACGCCGGAGAGGGTGATCGGCACGGTGCGCAGCGCGATCTGGCAGCCCGCTGCGAGCGCGACCGCGGCCAACAGCCCTGCAAGGCTCCCGCCCCGTCGCACGGGTCCAGTGTACCGCGGGTGCGTCACAGGATTGCGCCACCTTGACCCCCGGGCCCGTTGTCCTTAGCATGGTCGTGATCAAACGAGCCGTCCCTGGGCGCAGCCTGCTGCGCCTGGGGACGCGCGTGTTTGGGGGTCGAGACCGCGGCGACGCGAACAACCGGAGGTCCGCCCATGGACACGGTGGGGCACCACTACATCGTGGAGGCCTCGGGCTGCGACCCGGAGGTCATCAGCAAGGTCGAGCGCGTGGAGCAGATCCTGACCCGGGCCGCAGAGGTGGCCGGTGTCCAGATCTGGGCCATCTCCTTCCACCGGTTCTCGCCCGTGGGCGTGAGCGGCGTCGTGGTCATCTCCGAGTCCCACCTGTCGGTCCACACCTGGCCCGAGACCGGCTACGTGGCCCTGGACATCTACACGTGCGGGGAGGACGCGAAGCCGGAGGCCGCGGTGGAGTACGCGCTGGGCGAGTTCGGCGCGAAGAACGTCCACATCACCGAGGTCACCCGGGGGCTGGACGAAGGGGACCGCGTGTACTTCCACAGCATCGTCACCTGGGAGGAGCAGCTCCCGAAGGTGGCAGCGCCCACCGCCCGGCCTCGGGCGAAGCGGAGGACCGCCTCCGGGCGCGGCCGCCGGTAACCCGTCCCGCACCCCGGCATGCCCTTGTTCGACGTGATCGCGCCGGTGGTGCTCCTCGTGCTCACCGGCTTCCTCCTCGGCCGCGCCCGGCCCGTAGAGGTCCGCTCCTTGGCGCCGGTCTCCATGTACCTGTTCGCGCCCGCGCTGGTGTTTCAGTCCCTGACCGGGTCGTCGGCCCTGTCCGGGGACGCGCCGCGCCTAGTGGCCGCCTGCGTGGTGCACCTGGTGGCGCTGCTGGGGTTCGGCTTCCTGCTGGCCGCGGCCTTGGGGCTGCGGGGGAAGAGGCGCGCGGCCTTCCTGATCCCCGCCTTCTTGTACAACGCGGGGAACTACGGCCTGCCGGTTTCGCTGTTCGCGTTCGGGCAGGCGGGCTTCCACGCGGCCACCCTGGTGTTCGTGGTCAACGCGACCGTGGGGAACTTCCTGGCGGGCGTCACCGCGGCTTGGGGGAGCCGGGGCGAGCCGGCGCGCGCAGTCGCAGAGACCCTGCGCCTGCCCGTGGTGTACGCGGCGGCCGCGGCCCTGCTGGTCGCGGCCGCGGGCTGGAGCCTACCGGCGTGGCTGGACCGCACGGTGGCCGTCCTCGCCTCCGGGGCGATCCCGCTGCTCGTGGTGACCCTCGGGGTCCAGCTGGCGCAGACCGGTGGCCTGAGCCCTTCCCGAGAGGTCTTCGTCGCGGCTCTCGTACGGTTGCTGGCCTCTCCGCTCTTGGCCGCCGGCCTCGCGGGGCTGGTCGGCCTGGAAGGGGTGGGACGCGACGTGTTCGTACTGGTGGCCGCCATGCCCTCGGCGGTGAACGCGTTCCTCTTCGCGGCCGAGTTCGACTGCGAGCCGGGGTTCGTGGCGGCCGTGGTGTTCACCACGACCCTGGCGAGCTTGCTCTCGGTGAGTGGGCTCCTGCTGTGGCTGCGGTAGGTCGCGGGAACCTGGCGGCCTGCCCTTCTACACGGCCAGCAGGACCTGCACCACGAGGCGGCGGACGAGCTCCAAGAGCAGGAAGGCGACGAGCGGCGAGACGTCCAGGCCGCCCACGGGCGGCAGGAGCCGCCGGAGCGGTGCCAGCACAGGCTCCGTGAGCGTCACGAGCAGCTGCACCACTGGCTGCCGAGGGTCGAGCCCGGGGATCCAGCTGGCCACCACCCGGGCCAGCAGCACGAGGCTGTACAGGAAGAAAGCGTCGTTCACGAGCCCTGCCAAAGGCGCCATACGGTTGCGTTCTGCAGCGGGGCGGGTCCTCCCTCCCGGAAAAGCCGGAGGGCCCCGACGGGGGCCCTCCGAAGACCACAGCTGCGAGTGTGCGCTCAGAGGAGCGTGACGTTGGCTGCCTGCGGCCCCTTGCGCCCGTCCACGATGTCGAACTGCACCCGCTGCCCCTCCTGGAGGGTGCGGTAGCCGTCCATGTTGATCGCGCTGTAGTGGACGAACACGTCCTTGCCGCCTTCCACGGAGATGAAACCGTAGCCCTTCTCCGCGTTGAACCACTTGACCGTGCCTTCTGCCATTCCCTTGCTCCTTTCGGCCTTGCCTTGGATTTTGAGCTCCCGCGAGAGCTCCGGCCGAGCGTAGCACGGCGCGCAGTCCGTGTCAAACGAGCGGCTCAGAGAGGCTCCCAGGCGACCCCCTCGGCTCGGCGGGCGATCCGGCCGAGCCCGTGCGGCAACAGGTGGCACCCCGCGAGCGGTATGCGCTCCGCCGCGGCCCACTCGACGACCCGCTTCCGCGTCTGGATCGCCCCCTGGGGATCCATGTCGAAGGCGACGCAGATCTCGTTGTGCGGCACCTGGGCCGGGTGGTGGAAGACGTCGCCCAAAATCAGCGCCTGCTGGCCTCGGGAAGCGACGTGCAGGCTCATGTGGCCCGGCGTATGGCCGGGGGTGGGCAGGACTCGGACCCCGGGGAGGATCTCGGTCTCCCCCTCCACCAGCTCCAGGACCCCGAGGTCGCCAAGAGGGGTAATGTCGCGCTCCACGCATCCTGGGACCAGAGCCTCCATGGCGGCTTTGACCTCGGCCCGGTGGAACGCCTCCCAGTCGGCCCGGGAGGCGAGGTAGCGGGCGTTGGGGAAGGAGGGCTTCCCGTCCGGAGCCAGGTTCCAGCCCACGTGGTCGGGGTGGAGGTGCGTGAGGAAGACGACCTGGATCTGTTGCGGAGCGGCACCGTGTGTAGCCAGCTCCTCCATGAGCCGGCCCCGGCTCCCGCCGAACAGGGCGACCGGGCCTGGCCCGATGCCTGTGTCCACGAGGAGGGTGCGGCCCTCGCCCCGGACGAGGAAGCAGCCTACGCGCGTGAACAGGCCGTCCTCACCCGCGAAATAGCCCGGGTACTCCGCCCGGAAGGGCTGCCAGGTCTCGCGGGGTGTGGTGGGGTACGCGTCACGGTAGGTGAAGAAAGGTCCGGCCGTGTCGGTCAGGGACACGACCTCGAACTCGCCCACCCGGATGCGCATCTCGCCCCTCCCTCCTCGTCGCACTCTCAGAGCCCGTGCGTCCTCCGTCGTCGGCCTACCGCAGCGCCCAACGGAAGGTACCGCCTTCGAGGGTCCACTGCAGATCTCCCGCCTCCAACAGGTACGCCAGGTGCGCCATGACCGTGGACCTCAGGAGGAAGTACGTGGACGGGTTGGCCGGGGGCGACCGCAGCGTGGTGGCCACCCGGTGGACCACCTCGTCCGAAGTGGCCCCGGAGCCCACCGCGTCCCGCACCCGCTCGGTGGCCCGGCGCACGGCCCGCGCGTTCGCCTCCAGCACCGCGGGGAGCTGCTCGCGCGGGACGGGTGGCCCGTGGCCCGGCACGAACACTTCGTACGGCCAACCCTCGGCCCGCGCGAGGGTGTCGAGCTGGCCGGCGACGTCGTGGGTGAAGGGGATCTCGTACTTGTCCAGGACCTCGGGCCCGAAGAAGGCGTCTGCTGCGTAGCACACGGCCCCGCACCCCACCGCGGCCTGCCGCACCGCGTGGCCGTCCGCGCGGTGCACCCGCAGCCGGAATCCCGCCACCTCGAGCTCGCCGTCTGCGGTGTCGTACACGTGGTGCACGGGAGACGGCTTCGCCATGAGCCACTTGTTCTGCAGCGCCTCCGGCGGCCGCGCGCCGTAGAGGGAGAAGGGCTCCAGGTACGGGTACCGCAGCACCGCCTCCTCCAGCACCGGTGCCCACACTTCGAGCTCCGGGTGCTGGCGGACCAGGTAGTCGTTGCCGCCGTAGTGGTCCGCGTGGGAGTGGGTGTTCAGGACCGCCACCAACCGTAGGGAACGGCCCTCCACCGCGCGCAACAGGTTCCGGCCCGCGTCACGGTCCCCGCCCGTGTCCACGGCCACCGCCCGGCCGCTTGCATCCCACACCACGCCCGCGTTGACCCCACCCGACAGGTACCCACAGCCCTCCCGTAGGACCACGAGCTCCGGCACACGTCCCTCCCGGCCGCGCCCGCCGGGAGGCTACACGTCCCGACGGGCCGCCACCTCGTAGTGCACGTTCTTCGCTTCGAAGAAATTCACGATCTCCGGCACGTCCACCTCCGTGGCCATCCACGGAGCCGGGTTCGGAGTGTGGAAGTGGGCACCCAGGCCGAGCTCCTCCAGCCTGCGGTCGGTGACGTACTCCACGTAGGCGTTCAGCACCTCCGCGGTCACTCCGATCAGCGGCTTCGGGAGGAGCGCCCGGTTGTACGCGCGCTCCAGGTCCACCGCGCCCAGCACGAGGGACTTCAGTTCTTCGCCGACCTGGGGGGTCAGGAGATCCGGGTCCTCCGCGAGCAACTCCGAGATCAGGTGGACGCCGAAGGAGAGGTGGAGGCTCTCGTCCTTGAGCGTCCAGTCCACGAGGGTGGCGAGGCCGCGCAGGAGGTTGCGCCGGCGGAAGGTGTACGCGAACAGGAACCCTCCGTAGAAGAAGACCCCTTCCAGGATCCCGTAGTACCCCACCAGGTTTCGCAGGAAGGTGCGGCGGTCCTCGAGGCGGGAGAGGTCCAGGGGTTCCAGCATGGGCCGGGAGAGGGCCTGGAGGAACTCCTCCTTGGCCCGCACCGCGGGCTCGTCCCGGTGGGCGCGGAACACGCGGTCCCGGTCCACCGGGAGCGTCTTCAGCACGTACTCGAAGGCCATGGTGTGGTTGGCCTCCTCCCAGATCTGGCGTGCCAGGTACAGGCGGACCTCGGGCGCGGTCACGTGCCGGTAGATGGACAGCGCCAGGTTGTGGGTGACCAAGGACTCCATGGGGTTGAAGAACCCCAGGAGGACCTCCACGCTCTGTCTCTCCTCGGGGGTGAGGCGCTCCTCCCAGTCGCGGACGTCGTCTGCGAGAGACACCTCCTCGGGGAACCAGGTGTTGCGCTTGCCTTGCTGCACGTGGGCGTAGGCCCAGGGGTAGCTGAGAGGGAAGAGCTGGATGGGCTCCAGGGGGTCTGTGGCGATCAGGGGCCGCACGCCTTCACCTCCTCACGAAGAGCAAGCTTCACAGGTGACAGTGCAGGTCTGGGGCTCCTCCAGGTTCCAGCGCAGCTTCCGGAGGGCCTTGTTGACGTGCACGGTGCTGGGCTCCGCGTACATGCGGGGGGCCATGAAGAGGTAGTAGGTGGACTTGAGGCCCGCCCGCCAGGCCTGCAGGTAGGTACGCTCCATGGTCTCGAGGGAGCGGTCCTGCAGGTAGAGGTTGCGGCTGATGCCCTGGTCCACCCACTTCTGGGCTACAGCGGCCACGCGGACGTAGTCCTCCGGGGGGATCTGGTAGGCGGTGCGGTGCAGGTCTCGCAGGGTCTGTGGAACGTCCTCGATCTCAGAAAGATCGCCCCGGGCTTCCACCAGGCGCTCCCGGACGCGCTCCCAGAGGCCACCGAGCAGCAGTTGCTCCACC
>BEII01000076.1 GCA_002898935.1 bacterium HR32 | reverse complement strand
GGCCAGTTCACCGTCTCCGGGGGGACCGGGACGGCCAGGGTGCGGGCCAGGGCCGCGAACCCGGCCGCCTTCGGGCCCACGGAGAAGAAGGCCGTCACGGGGGTCGGCGCGCCCTCGTACACGTCGGGCGTCCACTGGTGGAAGGGCACCATGGACACCTTGAACCCGAACCCCGCGAGCGCCATCCCCACCGCCAGGTAGGCGGCCGCGTCCGAACGCGCCAGTCGCGCCCCCACGTCGTACAGGCTCGTGCTGCCCGCCAGCCCGTACAGGACGGAGAAGCCGTAGGCCATGACCCCCGTGGTGGCCGCGCCGTACAGGAAGTACTTGACCCCCGCCTCGTTGCTCTTCGGGTCTCCCTTGAGGAACCCCGCCAGCAGGTAGGAGCTCAGGGACACGAACTCGATGCTGAGCAGGAGCAGGATCAGGTCCGAGGCGCTGGCCATGAGCATCAGCCCGAGCCCGGCGAACAGCAGCAGGACGAAGGCCTCACCCGCGTGCGGGGTGCGGGCGGGGAAGTAGTCCAGCCCCACCAGGACGACGAGGCCGGTGGCTGCTAGCGCCACGAACTTGAAGTACAGGCTGAACACGTCCACGGTGTAGGTGTCCGCGAAGATCCGCACCCCTTGGGTGCCGAGCGCCCCGAGGTCGCGGAGGAGGACGCCCGCAGCGGCGGCGGCGGCCGCGAGGGCGGCCAGGGTCAGCCAGCCCACCCAACGCTTCCCCTCCCGGGGCAGGAACAGGTCCACCAGCAACAGCAGCACGCCCGCGGCGGCCACCACCATCTCCGGTGCGAGCCAGCGCAGGTCCGCCCAGTTCATCGCAGCATCGCCACCACGTCCAGACTCGCCAGGTTGATCACGTCCAGGAGCGGCTTCGGGTAGACGCCGAATATGATCATGAGCACCACCAGGGGGACCAGGGTCCACATTTCCCGGCGGTCCAGGTCCGGGAGCTCCGCCCATCGCGGGTTGGTGGGCCCGAGGAAGATCCGCTGGATGGTCCACAGGAAGAAGGCGGCGGTGATCACGATCCCGAGGGCCGCCAGGGCGGTGAACACGGGGAAGATGCTGAAGGACCCCACGAAGATGAGGAACTCCGCCACGAAGCCCATGAGCCCGGGCAGCCCCAGGGAGGCGAACATGGCGGTGATGGACACCGCCCCGTACTTGGGCAGCACCGCCCACAGCCCCCCGAAGTCGTCCACCCCCCGGGTGTGGGTCCGGTCGTCGTAGATCACGCCCACCACGAGGAACAACGCCCCGGTGATGATCCCGTGGGCCAGCATCTCCATGGTGGCGCCGTTGAGCGCGGTAGCGGCCGCCTGCTGCAGCTCCGGACGTCCGTGGGCCCACGCGGCCGCGGCCACGGCCAGCATCACGTACCCCATGTGGTTGACGGACGAGTACGCCACCAGCTTCTTCAGGTCCGTCTGCGCCATCGCCACCAAGGCACCGTAGATCACCCCGATGACCGCCAGGGTGGCGACCAGGGGCGCGTGTTGCTGGAACACCTCCGGGAACAGGGGCAGGCTGAACCGGACGAACCCGTAGGTCCCGAGCTTCAGCAGGATGGCGGCCAGGATCACGCTGCCCGCCGTGGGCGCCTCCACGTGGGCGTCCGGCAACCACGTGTGGAAGGGCCACATGGGGACCTTGATGGCGAAGGACAGGAAGAAGCCCCAGAAGGCCAGCTGGGCCAGCAGGCCCGTGCCCGCCAGCGGCCGCTGGCGGATGATCTCCAGGACGTCGAAGGTCCGCTGGCCCGGGGGCAGGTGGAAGTAGAGGAGCAGGATCCCCAACAGCATGGCCAGGGAGCCCACCAGGGTGTACAGGAAGAACTTGATGGCAGCGTACTCCCGCCGAGGGCCGCCCCAGATGCCGATGAGGAAGTACATGGGCACCAGGGTGAGCTCCCAGAACACGTAGAACAGGAAGAAGTCGAGGGCGAAAAACACCCCCAGCATCCCCGTGGCGAGGAGCAGGAACAGGAGGTTGTACTCCTTCACCCGGTGGTTCTCCCGGAAGGAATACAGCACCGACAGCGCGGTGAGCAGGGTGGTGAGGATGGCGAGCACCAGGCTCAACCCGTCCACCCCGACCTTGTACTGGATCCCCACCGCGGGGATCCACGCCGCTTGCTCGACCAGTTGCATCCCCGGCCGGCCGAACTCGAAGCGGCTCAGGATCCCCAGGGAGGCCAGGAAGGTGGCGAGGCTGAACCCGAAGGTCACCTTCCGGATGCGCTCCGCGTCCTCCTTGGGCAGGAACAGCAGGACGAGGGCCCCTACGAGGGGCAAGAACAGGGTGAGGGTCAGGATGGGCATGGGCGAACCCCCAGCGTCCAGGTTGGAAACGCCACGCGGTGCATGTCCGCTACAGCCTCCACAGGCTCACCAGCACGATCAGCCCCAAGCCTGCAGCCGCCACCAGGATGTAGTTGTACGCCCGCCCCGTCTGCAGGGGCCGCAGGAGGAGCCCCAGGCCCCGCGTCACCCACCCCACCAGGTTCACCAGCCCGTCCACCACGTAGGTGTCGAACAACCTGTGGAGCCGGCTGGTGACCACCGTGACGCCACCCACCAGGTTCACCAGCCCGTCCACCACGTGCACGTCGAACCAGCGCAGCCCCGCCGCCAGCAGCAGCCCGCCGCGCACGAAGACCCAGCCGTAGAGGGCGTCGATGTACATCCGGTTCCGGAGGAACGGGTAGACGGGGCCGACCCACGCCCGGATCCGCTCGCTCGGCACCGCCCGTAGCCCGTACACCAGCCACGCCACCGCGATCCCTGCGAGGGCGACCCCCAGAGACCGGAGAGCCAGGGGCCAGGAGAAGCTCGGGGCGTGGATCCCCGCTTCCTTGAACCCCTCGAACTTGAGGAAGTGGTGGATCCACGAGCCGCCCTCGGGACCGGTGCCGGGGATCCCCACGAACCCCACCACCAGGGATCCCACCGCCAGGGCCACCAACGGCCCGGTCATCACCCGCGGGCTCTCGTGAGGCGTGCCGTGGCCGTGGTGCGGCGCGTGCAGGCCCGCCCGGGCGTAGTCCTCCGGGGTCCAGGGGTCCGGCTCGGGGTGCGCAGGCCCGCGGTAGGTGCCGAAGAAGGTGTACGCCACGAGGCGCGACATGTACAGGGCGGTGAGGAAGGCGGTGGCGCTCAGCAGCGCGTAGACCGCGGGCGCGTGGTGGTAGGCTTCCAGCAGGATCTCGTCCTTGCTCCAGAAGCCCGCGAAGGGGAAGACGCCCGCGAGGGCCAGGAACCCGGCCAGGAACGTCCAGAAGGTGACCGGCAGGAAGCGCCGGAGCCCGCCCATCTCCTTGATGTTGTTGGTGCCCACCGCGTGGATCACGCTGCCGGCCGCCAGGAACAGCAGCGCCTTGAAGAAGGCGTGGGTGAGGAGGTGGAACAGCCCGGCCGCGTACCCCAGGACCCCCAGCCCCGCCATCATGAACCCCAGCTGGCTGATGGTGGAGTACGCCAGGACGCGCTTGATGTCGTCCTGGGCCAGGGCCATAAGCGCCGCCAGCAGGGCCGTCAGGGTACCCACCCAGGCGACGACGGCCAGCGCTTCGTGGTGCGGAGTGTAAAAGAACAGAGGGTAGGCCCGGCCCACCAGGTACACGCCCGCGGCCACCATGGTGGCCGCGTGAATCAGGGCGGACACGGGCGTGGGGCCCTCCATGGCGTCCGGCAACCAGACGTGGAGCGGGAACTGGCCGCTCTTGCCCACGGGGCCGCCGAACACCAGCAGGGCGCTCAGGGTGGCCAGGGGGACCTCCCAGCCTCCCAGCCGGACCACCGCAGACGCGCTCTCCCCGCCCTCCCGGACCGCCTCGAAGATGGCGTGGTAGTCCACGGTGCCGAACTGCCAGAACAGGGCCATGATGCCCACCAGCATGAGCGTGTCCCCCACCCGGGTGGTGAGGAACGCCTTCATCTGGGCCATGTTGGCAGACCGACGCCGGAAGTAGAACCCGATGAGGAGGTAGGAACACAGGCCGATGATCTCCCACCCGATGAGCATGAGGAGGAAGCTGTTGGCGAGGACCATGGTGAGCATCCCCGCACAGAACAAGGACAGGAAGGCGAAGAAGCGCGCGTAGTACGGGTCGCCCCGCATGTACCCCACGGAGTACACGAAGATGAGCCCGCCCACCAGGGTGATCATGGCCACGGTGATGGAGGACAGCGGGTCCACGGTGTAGCCCACGGTGAGGGTCCGCTCTCCGCCCACCGCCCACACCGCGCGCCACACGTAGGGGGGCGCCCCGGCCACCTGCTCCAGGAAGGCTCCCCACCCGAGGAGCGCGGACAGGGCCATGGCGCCGATGGCCACGTACGGGGCCCGCTCGCCCAGGGCCCGGCCGCGGAAGGCCAGCACCGCGTAGCTGGCGAGGGGGAACAGAGGGACGAGCCACGCGAGCTGCGCCACGGTCTGCTACCCCTTCATCAGGTTGACCTGGTCGACGTTCACCGTCTCCAGGTGGCGGTAGGCGTTGATGACCAGGGCCAGCCCCACCACGGCCTCGCATGCGGCCAGGGTGATGACGATGAGCGCGGCCACGTGGCCCCGCACGAAGGTGGGGTCCACGAACTTGGTGAACGCCACGAAGTTGATGTTGGCCGCGTTCAACATGAGCTCGATGCCCATGAGGATGGCCACCGCGTTCCGCCGGGTGAGCACCCCGTACAGCCCGAGCCCGAACAGCAGCGCGGACACTCCGAGGTAGTGGGCGGGGCCGATCATCCTTCCCTCCGGGCCACCACGATGGCTCCCACCAGGGACGCCAGGATCACCAGGGACGTCACCTCGAAGGCCAGCACGTACGGCATCAGGAAGCTGCGGCCCACCGCACCCGGGTTGTAGGCGGGCATGGGCCCGGTGGGAGGACCCCAGGGAACCCGCAGCAGCACGACCAGGAAGAGGACCACGAGGATCCCGCAGACCAGTAGGGCCAGGGGCACCTGCTCGTTCCGCTGCCGCACCCGCAGCCCCGTCGCGCCCTCCGTGAGGAGGATCACGAACAGGATGAGGACGGTGATGGCGCCCACGTAGATCAGGATCTGGATGGCGGTGACGAACTCCGCGTTGAGGAGCACGTACAACCCCGCCACGCCCAAGAGGGTGGGCACCAGGGAGATGGCGGCGTGCACCAGGTTGCGCGACTGCACCACCAAGAACCCGCCCACCAGCACCATGGCCGCCAGGGCGTAGAAGGCCAGAGCTTCCGCGTTCATCCCAGCACCACCAACACGCCCGCCACCAACAGGTTGGCCATGCTCACCGGCAGCAGGATCTTCCAGGAGACGTTCAGCAGCTGATCGATGCGGGACCGGGGGTACGTCCACCGGACCCACATGAGGAAGAACACCACCGCGTACGTCTTCAGGAGGAACCACACCATCCCGTCCACCACCGGGCCCACCCCGGGGAGGGCGAAGGGCCCCTTCCACCCACCCAGGAACAGGGTGGTGAACAGAGCGGAGCTCGCCAGCAGCGCCCCGTACTCGCCCAGCTGGAAGAGGGCAAACCGCATGGGCGTGTACTCGGAGAAGTAGCCGGCCACCAGCTCCGCCTCGGCCTCCGGGAGGTCGAAGGGGATGCGGTTGGCCTCCGCGGTGGCCGCGATCAGGAACACCACCGCGGCCACGATCACCGACGGGTAGAAGTGGGCGGGGTAGGGCTGCGCCTCCACGATGCGCACCGTGGACAGGGTCCCCGTGAGGGTGGCCACCACGAGCAGGGAGAAGCCCAGCGGCAGCTCGTAGGAGACCATCTGGGCCGCGGACCGCAGCCCGCCCAACAGCGAGTATTTGTTGTTTGACGCCCAGCCGCCGGTGAGGATGCCGATCACCGTAAGGCTGCTGACCGCGGCGAAGTACAGGATCCCCACGTTCAGGTCCCGGACGATCACCCCGGGCGCGAAGGGGATCACGATCCAGTCCAGCAGGGCTGCCACCGCCACCAACACCGGCGCTGCGGTGAACAGGACCACGTCTGCCCGGTGTGGCACGATGCTCTCCTTCTGGAGGAGTTTCACCGTGTCCGCCACCGTCTGCAGGATGCCGTGGGGGCCCACGTGCTTGGGGCCGACCCGCGCCTGGATCCACGCGCTGATCTTCCGCTCCGCCAACACCAGGAACAGCGGCCCCCCCACCGCCAGGAAGGTGAACACCACGGCGGCCAGGACCACCATGCGGAGGAATTCGACCTGCCAGAGCGCGTCGAGGAGTCCTCCTAGGCCCACTCCAGAGCACCCTTCTTCCACGCGTAGGCCAGGGCGACCCCGAGCACCCCGAGGAACACTGCCATCTCCACCAGGGCGAACCCGCCCAGCTCTCGGAGGACCACGGCCCACGGGTAGATGTAGATCACCTCGATGTCGAACAGCAGGAACGCCAGCCCGAACAGGTAGTAGCGTACGTGGAACTGCGACCAAGCCTCCCCGAAGGGGACGATGCCGGACTCGTAGGGGATTCGCTTATGCGCGTACTGACTGCGGGGCGCCAGTAGCCACACGACCCCGAGGGGCAGGACGGCCATGACCGCGCCCACGAGGGCGAAGACCGCCACGTACGCCCAGTCTAGCGGCACCCGCTCACCTCGAGTTCCGTCCTGCGCCCCTCCTCGCCCGAGCGCACGGGTTCGCCGCCGACCCGGCCGAGCCCTGCCGTGAGCGGCCGTTCCGCACACGCGTGCGCGCCGATCTGGATGCGGGAAGAGCAAACGCGAAGGGACGCGCCGGGACCGCCTGGCGCGGTCCAGGCGCATGATACGGACGCGCGCTCGACCGTGTCAAGGCGGCCTCAGGGGTTGATCACGCTCACCCGCGCGACCCTGCGCCGCGTGGCCCCGAGCCGGTCGAGGACCTCGAGCACCGCCTCCGCCAGCCGTGCGGGGTCGTGGCGCACCAGCTCCGCCTCGCTCACCAGGGCGAAGCCGAAGGGCTGCACCCCCATCTGCCGGATCCGCTCCACGTCCGGTTCCACCGGGTAGGCGCCCTCGCTGCGGTACCGGGCCAGGAGCAGCTCGTTCCGGGGCCGCTGGGTGTTCACCACCGCGGCCCGCACCACAGGGCCCGCGTGGTCCACCACCGCCCGGATGTGATCGGAGGCGCGGAACCCATCCGTCTCCCCCGGCTGGGTCATTACGTTCACGACCTGCACCACGGGGGCGGAGGTGGCCCGCAGCGCGTCTGCCACGCCACCCACCAGCAAGTTCGGCAGCACGGACGTGAACAGGCTGCCCGGCCCCAACAGGACCAGGTCCGCCTGCGCGATGGCCTCCAGCACCTCCGGAACCGCCCGCGCGGCCGGCTTCAGGTAAACCCGCCGGATGGCCTTGCGGACCACCGGGATGGCGGACTCGCCCTCCGCGTGGCTGCCGTCCAGGAACTCCGCACACAGGACCACGTTGTCCGTGGTGGCGGGCAGC
>BEII01000075.1 GCA_002898935.1 bacterium HR32 | reverse complement strand
CAGATTTCTTAATCGCAATCTCGACTCAGGACACTAGACCACCCCACAAATCGCCTTGCGATTTTCGGGGACTCCGGTCCC
This sequence comes from bacterium HR32, assembly GCA_002898935.1. Taxonomy (GTDB): domain Bacteria; phylum Sysuimicrobiota; class Sysuimicrobiia; order Sysuimicrobiales; family Sysuimicrobiaceae; genus Tepidifontimicrobium. Next base: position 7,363 of record BEII01000075.1, on the reverse strand, counting down.
TGCCATAATGTCTAGGCCCCGAGGAGCTGTGCGGCCCGCCCGTAGTCCTCGGGCTTGACCCAAAGGACCATGCCGTAGCGCCCAGCCCCCGCGGTGGCGGCGGCCGCCGCGGTGATGTTCAGGCCTGCCTCGCTGAGCTTGCGGATGTGGTCTGCGGCCGCACCCACCCGGTCGTCCCCCTGGATGAGGAACGCCCGCTTGGGCGCACTGAGCTGCCACCCCTCTTGGGCCGCCAGCCGCCGCAGCGCCTCCGGGTTCTCCGGAACCAGATCCAGCTGGGCTCGGCCGCCCTCCACGGGGAACCCGAGGTAGGCCAGCAGGTTCACCCCCGCCCGCTGGAGCGCCTCAAGCACCCGGAGGCCTTCGCCGGGCCGGTCGGGCACCACGACGTACTGGTACTCCACCCTGCGCACCACGTCCGCCATACGCCACCCCCTGAGGTCCGTCACCCGTATTGTGGTCCCGACGGGGCCGGCAGGGGAACCCACCACGGTTGACAGGGGCCCCGGGCGGCGGTAAAGTTTAGCGCCGGGTAATTTAGCCCGATTCAAAAACGGGGGCGAGCGTGACCACGGCGGCGGTGGAGGACTACCTCAAGGCCATCTACAAGCTGGGGCGGTCGGGCCAGCCGGTGTCCACGAACGCCATCGCGTCCCTCCTGCGGGTGGCACCCGCGTCGGTGACGAAGATGCTGCGCCGCATGAGCGCCCGCGGGCTCGTGCGCCACACGCCCTACCGGGGCGTCCGCCTGACGGCGGACGGCGAGCGGGCGGCCCTGGAGGTGATCCGGCATCACCGGCTGCTGGAGCTGTACTTGACCGCGAAGTTGGGGGTGCCCATCGAAGACGCCCACGGGGAGGCGGAGCGGCTGGAGCACGCGCTTTCGGAAGCGCTGGAGGAGCGCATCGCGCAAGCCTTGGGCCACCCGCAGGCGGACCCGCACGGGGACCCCATCCCCAGCCGGGCCGGCGAGCTGCACGAAGAGCGCCACCCGCGGCTGTCGGAGGCGCCCGCGGGCTCCACCTTTCGGGTGGAGCGGGTGAGCGACAGCGACCCGAGGCGGCTGCGGCGGCTGGCGTCTCTGGCGCTGCTGCCAGGTGCGGAGCTGCGGGTCCTGCGGCGTTCCGGGAGCACGGTCACGGTTCAGGCCGGGGAGACGACCCACCGGCTGCCCATGCGCGCCGCGGAGGGCGTGTTCGTCCGGTAGGTGCAGCGATGAAGGGTTTCGTGGCCGCGCTGCTCCTGCTGGCTGCGGGGTGTACGGCCGCCCCGGCGCCCGGTGGCGGGCGGCCCAAGGCGGTGGCCACCATCAACATCCTGGCCGACTTCGTGGCGCAGGTGGCCGGCGAACGGGTCGAGGTGACAAGCCTCATCCCGGTGGGGGGAGACCCGCACACCTACGAGCCCGTCCCCCGGGACGTCCAGCGGGTGGCGGAGTCGCAGATCGTGTTCTACAACGGGTTGGGCTTGGAGAAGTGGCTGGAGGAGCTCATCGAGAACGCGGGAGGCCGCCGTGTGTCCGTGGAGCTCACCCGCGGCCTGCGCCCGGCCAAGCAGCGAGAGGGACGCTACCGCGGGGACCCGGACCCGCACTTGTGGATGGACCCGGTGTTCGCCAAGAAGTACGTGGAGAACGCCCGGGACGCGCTGGTGTCGTTCGACCCCGCGGGGCGGGCCACCTACGAACGCAACGCGGCCCGGTACCTGCGGGAGTTGGACGCCCTGCACGCCTGGATCCAGGAGCAGGTGGCCCGGATCCCCCCCCACCGGCGCAAGCTGGTCACCACCCACGACGCCTTCCGCTACTTCGGCCAGCGGTACGGCTTCCGCGTGGTAGGCACCATCTGGGGCATCAGCACCGAGGACGAGCCGTCCGCGCAGGAGATCGCCCAGCTGGTGGACCGGATCCGGGCGGAGGGCGTCCCGGCGGTCTTCGTGGAGACCACCATCAACCCGAAGCTGATGGAGCGGGTGGCCCGGGAGGCAGGGGTGCGGATCGGGCAGCGGCTGTACGGCGATTCCTTGGGCCCGCCCGGGAGCGACGCGGACACGTACGTGAAGATGATGCGGCATAACGTCCGGGCCATCGTGGAGGCCTTGCGATGAAGGCTCCGGCCATCCGTGTGGAGAACCTGACCGTCTCCTACCGAGGCAAGCCCGCGATCCGGAACGTTACCGTCACCGTGGAACGGGGCCTGCGGGTCGGGCTCATCGGGCCGAACGGAGCGGGGAAGTCCACGCTGCTCCGCGCCTTGGTGGGCCTGCTGGTGCCGGACACCGGCCGGGTGGAGTTGTTCGGGCAACCGCCGGAGGCGGCGCGGCGGCGGGTGGCGTACGTGCCGCAGCGCAGCGAGGTGGACTGGGACTACCCCGTGGTGGCGGAGGAGGTGGTGCTCATGGGACGGTTCCCCCACCTGGGCTGGGTGCGGCGTCCAGGGCCGGAGGATCGCCGCGTCGCGCGGGAGTGCCTGCAGCGGGTGGGGATGGACGCGTTCGCGCAGCGGCAGATCGGGCAGCTGTCGGGCGGTCAGCAGCAGCGGGTGTTCCTGGCCCGGGCTCTGGCCCAGGAAGCGGAGCTGTTGCTGCTGGACGAGCCCTTCGTGGGCGTGGACGCCGCCACGGAGGAGACGATCTACCGGATGCTGGACGACTTCCGCCAGGAGGGGCGGACGGTGGTGGTGGCGACCCACGACTTGAGCCGCGCGCAGACCGCCTTCGACCGGCTGTTGCTGCTGAACCAGCACGTGGTGGCGTACGGCCCACCCCAGGAGGTATTCCAGCCCAAGCTGCTGCAACGGACGTACGGCGGCCGGCTCACCCTCCTGGAGGTGGCGGACCAGAGGATGGTGGTCGGGCCGTGACCGCGGTGGCGGAGTGGGTGTTGGGACCCATGCAGTACGCCTTCATGCAGAGGGCGCTCGTGGCCTCCGTGCTGGTGGGGGCCATCTGTGCGGTCCTGAGCTGCTACCTGCTGGTGAAGCGGTGGGCGCTGTTGGGCGACGCCATCTCGCACGCGGTGCTCCCGGGGGTGGCCATCGCTTACCTGCTGGGGCTCCCGTTCTTCGTGGGAGCGGTGGCGACCGGGATCCTCACAGCCCTGGGGATCTCCGCGGTGGAGCGCCACACGCGGATCAAGGAGGACTCCGCCATGGGGATTGTGTTCACGGGCGCGTTCGCCCTGGGGTTCGTGCTGGTGAGCCGGATCCGCAGCAAGGCGGTGGACCTGTTCCACATCCTCTTCGGCAACGTGCTGGGCGTTTCGGACCTGGACCTGTGGATTACGGGGCTCACGGGGGCCGCCGTGTTGGCGGTGGTGTTCCTCCTGTACAAAGAGCTGCTGCTATGGACGTTCGACCCCGTGGCCGCAGCAGCCATGGGCCTGCCCACGGGAGCCCTCCACTACACCCTGATGTTGCTGCTGTCCATGACCATCGTGGCGTCTTTGCAGACGGTGGGCATCGTGCTCGTGGTGGCCATGCTCATCACCCCCGGCGCTGTGGCCTTCCTCCTCACGGACCGGATGTCGCGGATGCTGGGGGTGGCGGTGGCGGTGGGTGTCGTCTCCACGGTCAGCGGGCTGTTCCTGTCCTACTACCTGAACGTGGCTTCGGGAGCCACCATGGTGCTGGTGGCGAGCCTGTTGTTCGCCGTGGCCGTGCTGGCAAGCCCCCGGGAGGGCGTGCTGTGGGAGTGGGTGCGACGGAGGCGCTTGACCCGGGAGCGGGCCCTGGAAGACGTCCTCAAGCACGCCTACGCGTACGGAGAGGGGGGCGCTTCGGTGGAGGAGCTGGCGGAGCGCGTGGGGCTCCCGCCCCGCCGGGTGCGGTGGCTGCTGCGGGCGCTTCGGGCCCAGGGCCTGGTGCGCTCCGACGGCGCCCGGGCTGTTCTGAGCGAGGCCGGGCGGCTACGGGCCTTGGAACTGGTGCGGTCCCACCGGCTGTGGGAGCGCTACCTGGTGGACCAGGCGGGTCTGTCGTGGGCTGAGGTCCACGCAGAGGCGGAGCGGCTGGAACACCTGAGCCCGGCAGAGCTCGCGGACCGCTTGGACGAGGCACTGGGCTTCCCGCGTCGAGACCCACACGGCTCGCCCATCCCGCCTGATGAGGCGGCCGCCTCCGTACCCCTCGCTGCGCGCGGGGGCGGCGAGGTGGTCGAGGTCCAAGAGGTGGAGGACGAAGACCCTGCGGTCCTGCGGGCGCTGGAAGCCGTCGGCATCCGCCCGGGCGTGCGGCTGGAGGTGCTGGAGGGCAGCGCCGCGGGCGTGCGGGTGCGGGTGGACGGCCAGGAGGCTTGGCTGGAGCCCTCCCTGGCACGCGCGGTACACACCCGGCCGGCGGGCTGATCAATCCCGCCCAGGAAGACCTCGCCCCCAGGCGCGACTGTTGGCTGGGCTATCGCAGGATCTTCGACAGGAAGGCCCGCGTGCGCTCGTGCCGGGGGGCGGAGAAGAACGCGTCGGGCGGGGCGGCCTCGACCACCGTCCCCTCGTCCATGAACACGATGCGGTCCGCCACCTCGCGGGCGAACCCCATCTCGTGGGTGACCACCACCATGGTCATGCCGCGGCGGGCCAGGTCCCGCATCACGTCCAGGACCTCCTGGATCATCTCCGGGTCCAGGGCGGAGGTGGGCTCGTCGAACAGCATGATCTTGGGCTGCATGGCCAGCGCCCGCGCGATGGCCACCCGCTGCTGCTGGCCGCCGGACAGCTGGGACGGGTAACTGTCAGCCTTCTCCGGGATCCCCACCCGCTCCAGGAGCTCCCGTGCGACCCGCTCCGCCTGTTGTCTGGGCCACTTGCGCACCAGCACGGGCGCCAGCGTGATGTTCTGCAGGACCGTGAGGTGCGGGAACAGGTTGAACTGCTGGAACACCATCCCCACCTCGCGCCGCACCGCGTCCACGTGCCGGAGGTCGTCGGTGAGCTCGATCCCGTCCACCACGATGCGGCCGCGGTCGTGCCGTTCCAGGCGGTTGATGCACCGGATCAGCGTGGACTTGCCCGACCCCGAGGGCCCACACACCACCACCACCTCTCCGGGCCAGACCTCCAGGTCGATCCCCCGGAGGACGTGCAGCCGCCCGAACCACTTGTGCACGCCCTGCAGCTGGATGATGGGGTCTCCGCGGACCGTCATGCTCCCTCCCCCACGAGGCGGCGCTCCAGCCGCTGGGTGGCCACGGACAGCGGGTAGCACACGAGGAAGTACAGGGCGGCCACCACCAGCCAGATCTCAAAGGACGCCAGGGTGCGCTCCACGACCCGCCGGCCCGCGGTGGTGAGCTCAAACACGTTCACGATGGCCGCCAGGGACGTGTCCTTCAACAGGGTGGTGAACAACCCCATGAGGGGCGGCAGCATGCGGCGCAGGGCTTGGGGCAGGATCACCCACCGGAGGGACTGGGGAGCGGTGAGGCCCAAGGAGCGCGCGGCCTCCCACTGCCCGCGGGGGATGGACTGGATGGCCCCGCGCACGATTTCGGCCGCGTTGGCCGCCGCGAAGAACGTCATGGCCGCCGCGGCGGCTACGAAGGGGTTGAGCCGGATGCCGAGGGCAGGCAGGCCGAAGAAGATGAAGAAGATCTGCATGATGAGGGGGGTGTCCCGGAACAGCTCCACGAATCCCGTGGCGCACGCGTACACCACGCCCCGGCCCAGCCGGGCCAGGCCGACCGCGAACCCCAGGGCCGTGCCGAGGGCCATCACCAGCAGGCCCAGGCCTACCGTCCCTCGTAGCCCCTCCAGCAGGTAGGGAGCGTTGGCGGCCACCACGTCCCAGCGCACGCCTCACCTCCCGCGGGGCCGTAGGTACGCCAGGGTCCGGGCCTCCACACCGCGCAGAGCCCAGGCCAGCGCGAGCACCATCCCCAGGTACAGGAGCGTGGCCGCCCCGTACACCTCGAAGCTCCGAAAGGTCCAGGCCTCCAGGTCGCGGGCCACGAAGGTGAGCTCCACCATCCCGATGGTGGACACCAGCGACGAGTTCTTCACCAGGGCCACGAAGTTGTTGCCCAAGGCGGGCAGGCTGATCCTCACCGCGAGCGGGAGCGTGACGTGTCGGAACCGCTGCCAGGGGCTGAGGCCCAGGGCAGCCGCGGCCTCGCGCAGCCCACTCGGCACCGCCTCCAACCCGGCCCGGAACACCTCCGCGTTGTAGGCGGCCGTGTACAGCGACAGGGCCGCGAGCCCGGACTGGAAGGGCGAAAGCCGCAGCCCAACTCGCGGGAGTCCGAAGAACGCGAAGAAGATCTGCACCAGTAGCGGCGTGTTCCGGAACACCTCCACGTACGCCCCACCGGCCCAGCGGAGCAGGGGCGCGCGCGCGGTGCGGCAGGCGGCTACCGCCACGCCCAGGAGGCTCGCCAGGAGGATAGACAGCCCGGAGACCTGGAGGGTCAACAGGGCCCCGCGCAGCAGGGCCGGTAGCGACTCCAGCCAGAACTGCGCGGGGCTCTGCATGGTCCTCCGAAGCCGCGGCTACAGGGTGAGCTCCAGGGGGCACTTGTTCGCCGGGAGCAGCTGGCTTGCCACCTCCCCGAACCACTTCGTCACCAGCTTGCTGTGCACCCCCTGGGCGCGGAGCCGGGCCAGGGCCACGTTGATGGCCGCCAGGAGGTCCGTGTCTCCCTTGCGGACGCCGATCCCGTAGGGGCCGGGCATCTGCGGCGGCCAGCCCACCACCTTCAGCGCGCTATCCTGCTTGGCGAACGCCAGGAGCAGCACGTCGTCCTGGACGAAGGCCTCCGCCCGTCCGTCCTTGAGGGCCAAGAGGGCCTCCGAGTTCTGGCCGAAGGTGATGCGCTGTGCCTGCGGGGCCAGGGTGGCCACCACCCGGTCGCCCGTGGACCCCTGCACCGTCGCCACCCGCTTGCCGTTGAGGTCGGTGAACTTGGTGATGGTGGTGTTGTCGCGCCGGACGAGGATCAGGTGCCCCGAGCAGAAGTACGGGACGCTGAAGTCCACCACCTGCTTGCGGGCCCGGGTGATGGTCATGGTGGCGACCACCGCGTCGATCTGTTCCGTCTGGAGCATGGGGATTCGGTTCGCGGAAGTCACGGTGACCAGCCGCACCCGGTCAGGGCTGCCGAGCACGATGCGGGCGATCTCACGGCTCAGGTCGATGTCGAAGCCCTGCAGCTGACCGCGCTCGTCCACGAACCCAAAGGGCGGGAAGTCCGCCTTCACGCCGACCACCAGGACGCCCCGCTGCCGGACCACGTCCAGCGTGCCCGCGGCGACAGCGACCCCGCTGACCAGCAGGACGGCGCACAGGGCCGCCAGCAGCCTCCTCATCTCCCTCACCTCCCGAGGTTCGGTTCGCAACCCACAAGCCTAGCGCAGGACCCCCCCGACAACGTCAGG
>BEII01000074.1 GCA_002898935.1 bacterium HR32 | reverse complement strand
CTCGAGGTCAACACGCGCCTGCAGGTGGAGCACCCCGTGACGGAGATGGTTGCGGGCGTGGACCTGGTGCACGCGCAGCTACGCGTGGCCGCGGGCGAGCCGCTGCCGCCGTCCTTCGCCGAGGTCACCCTTCGGGGCCACGCGGTGGAGGCCCGGGTGTACGCGGAAGACCCCGAGCGAGGCTTTGCACCCTCTCCCGGCCGCGTCCTGTGCCTGCGAGAGCCACAGCTTCCGGGCGTGCGGGTCGACTCGGGCATCCGATCTGGCCAGCGCATTCCGGTGCAGTACGACCCCATCCTGTCGAAGGTCGTGGCCTGGGCGCCCGACCGCCCGACCGCGGTGGCGAGGCTCGCGCAGGCGCTGCGGGACTACGTGATCCTGGGCCCGCGGACGAACCTGGACTTCCTCCTCGACGTCCTCGAGCACCCTGACTTCGTCGCCGGACAGCTCTCCACCCAGTTCCTGGACGATCACTTCCCGACCTGGCACGCGCCGCAGCCCGAAGAAGCCGTCGCGGCGGTGGCCGCGGCCCTGGCGGGGCGAAGCCGGCCGAGGGCGCCCGAGGCGGAGGTGCGGGTCTCAGACCCGTGGGACCGCTTGGGCGGCGCGCGCCTGCCGTGAGCGTGCTGCGCCTGCGCTGTGCCGGTGTCCTTTTCGAGGCGCACGTGGTGCCCTCCGGCCGTGGCGCGCTGGTGAGGTTGGAGGGCCGAGAGGTGCCCGTGGAGCTGCGGGACCTGGGCGACGGCGCGTGGGAGGCCACCGTGGACGGCGCGAGGTGGCTCGTACACGCCGCGTGGGAGGGCGAGACGCTGCACCTGCACGCACGGGGGCGTACGTACCGGTTCGCCCCCGCACGCGCAGCGGCCCACCGCCTGGCAGCGGCTGCGGACACCAGCGCACCGATGCCCGGCGTTGTGACCCGGATCCTGGTTACCCCGGGCCAGCGGGTGGCTGAGGGCGAGGCGCTGTACGTGCTCGAGGCCATGAAGATGGAGACCGTGGTGCGGTCCCCTCGCCCGGGGCGGGTGCGCCGGGTCCGCGCACGGGCCGGGGAGCAGGTCGAAGGAGGCGCGGTGGTGGTGGAGCTGGAGGAAGAAGGATGATCCCGCTGGCCGCCCTGCCCGGAGAGGTCCGGCTCGTGGAGGTCGGGCCGCGGGACGGACTCCAGAACGATCCTCAAGCGGTGTCCACCGATGTCAAGGTGGCGTTCATCGAGTCGCTGGCGGACGCCGGGTTGCGATGGATCGAAGTGGGGTCGTTCGTTCGGCCCGACCGCGTCCCGCAGATGGCAGACACGGAGGAGGTGTTTCGGCGCCTGCGACCCCGCGAGGGAGTGACCTACCTCGCCCTCGTGCCCAACCTGCGGGGCCTGGAGCGGGCTGCCGCCTGCGGGGTTCGGGCCGTGGCGGTGTTCACCGCGGCCACCGACGCCTTCGCGCGCGCCAACATCGGGTTGACCGTGGAGGAGTCGCTGCGCACCTTCCGCGAGGTGGTGGGACAGGCCCGAGGAGCAGGAATGCTGGTCCGGGGCTACGTGTCCGTTGCGTGGTGGTGCCCGTACAGCGGACGTGCGGACCCGCGGGCGGTACGCCGGGTCGTCCTGGAACTGCTGGAGATGGGCTGCCACGACGCAGGGGTCGCGGACACCGTGGGCGCGGCCACACCCCGGGAGGTCCAGGAGCTGCTGGACCTCTTGCTGCGGGATGCCGCAGCGGAGCGCCTGGGGGTGCACTTCCACGACACCCGGGGCACCGGGCTCGCGAACGTGCTCGCAGCGCTACAGATGGGCATCACCACCGTCGACGCTTCCGCGGGCGGGCTGGGAGGCTGTCCCTTCGCGCCCGGTGCTCTCGGCAACGTGGCCACGGAGGACGTGGTGTACATGCTCCACGGGATGGGAGTCCGGACGGGTGTGGACCTCGACCGGCTGTGCGACGCCTCCAGGCTTCTGGAGGCCGCCCTCGGGCGCCGGCTGCCTTCGCGGTACCTGCAGGCCGGACCGCCCCGCGGCGGTTGACGGCCTCCTAACCGCCGGAGAGAGAGGCTACGATCCGCAGCTCCGCACGGCCGGACGTCACTTCCTCGGGCAGAGCCTCCTGCAGCCCGTCCAGGGTGACGTCCCGCGTGCCCGCGAACACCCGGAGGTGCGGCTTCACACGGCCCGCACCCGGCAGGCGCAGCACCCCGCGCAGCGTCGGGTAGCGGCCCTCGAGGACCTCCAGCACCTCGCCCACGGTGGCGTTGCCGCGCGGCACCGTCACGGTGCAAGTGGTGGCGGGCAAGCCCACCAGGCGCTGCAGGTAGGCCGGGAGGACCACGTGGACGCGCGCGACTGCCCGGTCCGACCCGCTCACGGGAGCGTCACCGCTTCCACGGACAGCACCGGGGGCAGGTAGGAGGCGATCGCCCTCCACGACTCTCCAGCGTCCGCGGACGCGAAGAGCTGGCCACCTGTGGTCCCCAGGTACACGCCGCACGGGTCGAGCTGGTCGGTGGCGAGGGCGTCCCGCAGCACGTTCACGTAGCAGCGACGGTCCGGGAGCCCTCGGGTCAGGGGCGCCCACGTCTCTCCCCCGTCGCGGCTGCGCCACACCCGCAGGGCGCCGGCGGGTGGGTAGTGTTGTTCGTCGCTGGTGATGGGGACCACGTACACGGTGTCCGGCTCGTGGGCGTGCACGACCACCGGAAACCCGAAGTCGGACGGTAACCCGGCGTCGATCGCCCGCCAGGACTCACCCGCGTCGTCGCTGCGGTACACACCGTAGTGCTTCTGCATGAACAACACGTTGGGCCGCTCGGGGTGCATGGCCACCTTGTGCACGCAGTAGCCTGCCTCAGGCTGCTCCTCAGGTAAATACTTGGCGCTGAGACCCTTGTTGGCTGCTTTCCACGTGTGCCCGCCGTCGTCGCTGCGGAAGACCCCGGCGGCGGAGATCGCGGCGTACACGCGCCCCGGGCGGGTGGGGTCGAACAGTACCGTGTGCAAACACAGTCCCCCTGCACCCGGCATCCACCGCTCGTGGGTCGGGTGGCACCGCAGCCCCTGCATCTCCGACCAGCCGTCTTCCTCGGACAGGCGGAACAGCGCGGCGTCCTCTACCCCGGCGAACACCACCTCAGGACCCCACGCGGGCGGGGTTGAGGCCAGCCGCCACACGCGCTTGAACTGCCACGGTGTCGGATCTCCGGAGAAACCCTGGTGGGCGGTCGTCGGACCCTCGTAACCGAAGACGTTGTTGAAAACTTCCCAGGTCCGCCCTCCGTCGCTGCTGCGCTGGAGCACCACTTCCGACCACGGGGACCAGACAGCCGCGTACAGGCGGTCCGGGTCGTGGGAAGACGCGTGGACGCAGAACACCTCGCCCCCGAACAGTGGGCCCCGCACCCGCCACCTCCGCCGGTCTGGACCGGCTTCCAGGACAAACGCACCCTTGCGTGTACCCACGAGCAGCCGTACGCCGGTCATGGCGCCTCCTTTGCGTCGCTGTCCTGGCGATCAAGCCCGCGGGTCAGGCCTGCGGCTCTTGATCGGGGGCTTCCTCCTCTGCAGTGAGAAGCTGGATGCCGAGCTGCCGAGCTGTGTCCACGGCCCGCGCGTGCGCGAAGGGCGCCACCATCACGGCCCGGAAGGGCCGGGGGAGGTGTCGGGCGGCGAACTCCAGTTTCCGATGGAACAGGAGCACGTCCTCCTGGTCCGCGAAGGCCTTCACCTCCACCAGAAAGCACTCCCCGTCGTGCACGAACGCGTCGTACTCAACCGCCTGGCCCGGGACTCCGAACACCTCACCGGCGTCGTCCCGCAGCGCCAGGCGCTCGGCCGTGAGAGGTCCCACCCCAGCAAACTCCTCCACGATCTTCCGCACCGCCTCTTCGAGCCCGAGGCCCCAGCGCCGTCCTAGGCCCCCGAAGCCGACCCTCAGGTACCGCAGCTCGCGGTCGTGTCGCGCCAAGATCTGCGCCTGCAGCTGGAACCGCCGGTCCATGTCTTCCTGTAGCACCCGGAAGCGCTCGTCCATAGCCTCGAACCGCCGGTCCACGTCCTCCTGCAGCGCCCGGAAGCGCTCGTCCATAGCCTCGAACCGCTTGCCGAAATCCTCTCGGAGGGCCCGGATCTCCTCCAGGACGCGGACCAGCTCCGAACGGGGGCTCAGGGTCTGCGCGAGCACCCCGAGCACCTCGGCCCGAAGGCGCGGGTCTTCCTGCAGCAGTCTGGGGAGCCGTTCCCTTAGCCACCCGACCAGGTCCTCCTCGGTCCACAGAAGGGCGCGCAGGGCCTCCCTCCACTGGGGCTGCTGCTCCAGCAGCCGCACCAGGTCTTGCAGGTCTTCCAGACCGAGCGGCATCTCACCCGCATTGTACGCCCAGTGCGGACCCACGCGCACTTCGCGTCCCGAGGTCGAGGGGCGGCCGCTACTGGCGGTACTCGTAGAACCCCCTTCCGGTCTTCCGGCCGTGGTGGCCAGCCAGCGTCATCTGCTTGAGGAGCACCGGCGGCGCGTAGCGCGGGTCCTTGAACTCTTGGAACATCGCCTCCGCGATGTAGTAGGTGGTGTCGATCCCCACGAAGTCCAAAAGCTCGAACGGGCCCATGGGGTGGTTCAGGCCGAGGCGCACCGCGGTGTCGATGTCCTCCTTCGTCGCAAGCCCCTTCTCCAACGCCCGCACCGCGTCCAGCAGGAAGGGCACGAGCAGCAGGTTGACGATGAACCCCGGGTAGTCCTTGGCCACCACCACGGTCTTGCCGAGCGATTCGGCGAAGCGGCGGCAGGTGTCTAGGGTCTCCTCGCTCGTCTGCAATCCCCGCACGAGCTCCACGAGCTTCATCACCGGCACGGGGTTGAAGAAGTGCAGGCCACAGAAGCGGTCTCCCCGGCGGGTCACCGAGGCCTGTTCGGTGATGGACAGGGACGAGGTGTTGCTGCAGAACAGGGTACGCTCCGGGCAGATCCGGTCCAGCTCCCGCCAGATCTCCTTCTTGACGTCCATGCGCTCCACCGCGGCCTCGATCACCAGGTCGCAGTCCCGCAGGTCGTCCATGCGCACCGTACCCCGGATACGGACCCAGGCCGCGTCGCGCTCCTCGGGAGGGAGCTTCCCCCGCTCTACCGCCCGCGCCATGGATTGCTGGACCCGGCGCAGGCCCCGCTCCAGCAGCTCGTCGTTGACCTCCCGAACCACCACCTCGTAGCCCTGGCGCGCGCACGTCTCCGCGATCCCCGAGCCCATGAGTCCGCAGCCGACCACACCCACCTTGCGGATTGTCATCCCATGCACCTCCCCTCCCGTGTTCCGCGCGACCTCTCGGACGGCAGGGCTCGAGGCGGCCTGCCGCCGCGGACTCCGACGGACCTCCACCTCCGCCTCCTCTTGAGCTCGCTCGTCCAGCACGTACCACGCGTCGTAGCCCTCCGCGGGAATGCGCTCCAGGGCCTGCCGCATGAGTTCGACCTGCCGCTCGATGACCTCGCGGCCCACGCGCCGCGCCCGTACCGTGTCCCTGGCCAAGCAGACCTCCAGCGGCACGTCGAACGCCACGGCCACCACCGGCGCCCCGCACCGCCGGGCCAGGCTCCGGAGCTCAGCTCTCGCGCGGGCCGTCACCGCGGTGCTGTCCGCCACGGCGACCCTGCCCAGCTCCAGACGGTGCCGGAGGATCTCGAAGAACAGCTGGAACGCGCGCCCGCTCACGGACATGTCGGACTCGTCGTCCGACACCAGGGCGCGGCACCGGTCGCTGCTCACCACCTCCGTCTCCCGGAAGTGCCGGCGGGCGAAGGTGGTCTTGCCGCTCCCGGCCGGCCCCACGAGCATCACCAACGCTCCCGGGGGCACCACGATCCGCACGGTTACTCGACCACGGCGTGTACCAGGGGGCGGGGTGCGGGCGGGGTCGGGCCCAACCGGTACGCCTGCAAGAGCGCGCGGGCCGCGGCCTGCGCCGCCTCCTCCGTACGGGCGTGGACGTGGGCCAGCACGTCCCCTCGGTGCACCCGGCTCCCCTTCTTCGCCTCCACGACCACCCCTACGGCGGGGTCGACCGTGTCCTCCTTGCGCACCCGCCCCGCGCCGAGACCCATGGACACCCGACCCACCGCCTCCGCGTCCACGGCCTCCACGTAGCCGTCCTCCGGGCTCTGGACGTCCAGGACTACGGGCGCGGCCGGCAGTCGGTCGGGGCGGTCTGCGACCGCAGGGTCGCCGCCCTGGGCTGCCACCATCTCGGCGAACTTCCGCAGCCCGGCGCCGCTGCGCACCGCCTCCAGAAACGCGTCGCGGCCTTCCTCCGGCCCGCGGACGCGGCCCGCGAGCCGCAGCATGTGGGAGCCGAGCTCCAGACAGAGCTCCGTGAGGTCCCCGGGCCCGTCCCCCCGCAGGGTCTCGATGGCCTCCCGCACCTCCAAGGCGTTCCCGACCGCGTACCCCAGGGGCTGGTCCATGTCCGTGAGGACCGCCACGGTCCGGCGTCCCAGCGCGCTCCCGATGGCCACCATGGCCTGGGCGAGGACCCGCGCCTCCTCCAAGCGTTTCATGAACGCGCCGCTGCCCGTCTTCACGTCCAGAACGATGGCGTCCGCGCCCCCTGCGATCTTCTTGCTCATGATGCTGCTCGCGATGAGGGGAACGCTGTCCACGGTGGCGGTGACGTCCCGGAGCGCGTAGAGCTTCTTGTCCGCGGGCACGAGGTCCGGGCTCTGCCCCACGATGGCGCACCCGACACGCCGCACCTGCTGCAGGAAGGCGTCCACGTCCACCTCCGTCCGCAGGCCCGGAATGGATTCCAGCTTGTCCAGGGTTCCGCCCGTGTGCCCCAGCCCGCGGCCCGACATCTTGGGGACCACGACGCCGCACGCCGCCACGAGAGGGACGAGGACCAGGGAGGTCTTGTCCCCCACCCCACCGCTGCTGTGTTTGTCTACCTTCACGCCGGGGATGCCGCTCAGGTCTAGCATCCGGCCGGACCGGGCCATAGCGAGGGTGAGATCCGCGGTCTCCCGGTCCGTCATGCCCCGGAAGTACACCGCCATGAGCCACGCGCTCACCTGGTAGTCGGGCACGTCTCCGCGGACGAAGCCGTCCACGAGGAACGCGATCTCCTCCCGGCTGAGCTCCCCCCCGTCCCACTTCTTCCGGATCAGGTCGTACGGCCTCACGCCGTCCTCCAGCCGGGCTCCCGCGGCACGACCTTCTCTTCCTCGCGGCTCAGGTGACGCCGCAGCGCCTTCGCCTCAGACCGGTCCCGCGGCGACGTGGGCAACGCGCACCAACTCCTCCGCGGCCTGCATCGCCTGGCGGCCGTCTTCCTCGAAGAACGGTTCCGCCAGCTTGCCCGGTCGAAGGCGTTTGGATATCGGCCACCGCCTGGACCAGGAGGTTCAGGTCGTGGCCGGTTTGAGGAGTCCTTCAGAGACTCGCACACGGCCTCAGGCGAGCCTGCTGACACGTAAGGCAGCATCCAG
>BEII01000073.1 GCA_002898935.1 bacterium HR32 | reverse complement strand
GCAGGGCTGTTGGAGGAAGCGACACGGGCGCCGGCAAAGTAAGGGCTGTCGAGCCCCGGTGAGGAGGGAGGCGTGAGCGACCGGTACAGCCGGATGCTGGCGGAGTACGCGGCGTCGGCGCGGTGGGAGGAGCTGCCGCCGCCGACCGTGCACGAGGTGAAGCGGCGGGTGCTGGACAGCTTCGGGGTAGCGCTCGCGGCGTTCGCGGAACCCGCGCCGAAGGCAGCGCGGCACTACGCGTACCGCTGGCCGCAGCCTGGCGGTGCCACCCTGTGGGGGACGCCGTTCACCTCCCCCGCGGACGTGGCGGCGTTCGCCAACGGGGTGCTGGTCCGCTACCTGGACTTCAACGACACGTACCTGTCCCGAGAACCCCTGCACCCCAGCGACGTCATCCCGGCCTTGTGGGCGCTGGCGGAGTGGAAGCGGCTTCCGGCCCGCGACTTCCTCCTGTCGGTGGCGGTGGCGTACGAGATCGGGGTCAGTCTCTGCGACGCCGCGAGCCTGCGCCGGTGGGGCTGGGACCACGTGAACTACATCGGCGTGGCCACCGCCGCGGCCGCGGGTCGGCTCCTGGGGCTCCCCGCAGAGGGGATCGAACACGCCATCAGCCTGAGCTGCGTGCCCCACGCGGCCATGCGCCAGACGCGGGCGGGGGAGCTGTCCATGTGGAAGGGGGCCGCGGCGGCCAACGCCGCGCGGAACGCGGTGTTCGCAGCGCTCCTGGCGGAGGCCGGGATGACCGGTCCCTACCAGCCCTTCGAGGGCGAGATGGGGTTCTTCCGGCAGCTGCTGGGCGGCGGCGGATTCGAAGAAGCCCCACTGCGGCCGCTGGCCGACCGACGGCCGCCGCGCCGCATCCTCGACACGTACGTGAAGTACTGGCCGGTGGAGTACCACGCCCAGAGCGCCGTGGACGCGGCCCTGCAGGTGCGGGCGGAGCTTCAGGACCCGGCGCGCATCGCCCGCGTGCGGATCGCCACCTTCCGGGCGGCGTACGAGATCATCGCCAAGGACCCGGAGAAGTGGGAGCCCAAGACCCGGGAGACCGCAGACCACTCCCTCCCGTACATCGTCCTGGTGGCCCTGCTGGACGGCCGGGTGGACCGCGCCTCCTTCGCGCCGGAGCGCTTCACCGACCCTGCGGTACGCCAGATGCTGCTTGAGCGCACCGAGCTGGTGGAGGAACCGGAGCTCACCGCGGGCTACCCGGAGGGGATCCCGAACCGGGTGGAGGTCTGGACCCACGACGGCGGCCACTTCGTCCGCGAGGTCCGCTACCCGCGCGGCCACGCCCGCAACCCCATGACCGACGACGAGGTGGCGGACAAGTTCCGGCGCAACGTGGAGGGGCTGCTCACCGCGGCTCAGGTAGACCGGCTGTCTGACGCCGTGTGGCGCCTGGAGGATCAGGATCTGGCCAGGGTGGCGGAGTTGGCCCGGCTGTAGGAGGGTCCGTTGGACGCCTGGCTGCTCCAGAGAGGGACCGAAGAGCCTGCGGGCCTTCGGCTGCGGCGCCGGCTGGAGGCGCAGCCAGTGGTCGTGGCGCCCGGGGTGTTCAGCCCCCTGGCGGCGGTGGCGGCCCGGCGGCTGGGGTTCGAGGTGCTGTACGTGTCTGGAGCTGCCTTCTCCGCCAGCCTGGCGCTGCCGGACCTGGGCCTGTTCACCCTGACGGAGCTTGTGGATTTCGTGCGCAAGGTGTACCGGGCGTGCGGGCTGCCGCTGGTGGTGGACGCCGACACCGGGTTCGGCGAGGCGCTGAACGTGGTGGCCGCGGTGCGGGAGCTGGAGTGGGCCGGCGCGGCCGCGGTACAGCTGGAAGACCAGCCCCTGCCGAAGCGGTGCGGCCACCTCCTGGGCAAGTCCGTGGTGCCCGCGGAGGAGATGGCGCGGAAGGTGGCCGCAGCGGCCTCCGCGCGACAGCACACCCTGGTGGTGGCCCGCACGGACGCGCGGGCGGTGGAGGGCTTCGAGGGCGCGGTGCGGCGCGCCCTGCTGTACCGGGAAGCCGGCGCGGACGTCATCTTCCCCGAGGCCCTGGAGTCCGAGGAAGAGTTCGCGGAGTTCGCGCGGCGGGTGGGAGGCTTGTTGCTCGCCAACATGACGGAGTTCGGCCGCAGCCCATACCTGTCCGCGCGCCGGCTGGGTGAGCTGGGCTACCGCATCGTCATCTTCCCGGTCACCGCCCTGCGCGCGGCCATGAAGGCCGCGGAGGACGCGCTGCGGGTGCTCCGGGACGAGGGGACCCAGGTGGGGATCCTCGACCACCTGCAGACCCGGGCGGAGCTGTACGACCGCATCGGCTACCACGACTACGAGCGGTGGGACGCCGAGCTGGCCCGGCGCTTTCGCGAAGGAGGGGAGGAGGGATGACGCAGCCTGCGTACAGCCCGGGGCTCGAGGGAGTCATCGCGACGGCCACGTCCATCTCGTACCTGGACACGGAGCACGAGCAGATCGTCCTGCGGGGCTACGACCTCATGGAGCTGGCCCGGTCGAAGCGCTACACCGAGGTGGCGTACCTGACCCTGTACGGCCGGCTCCCGGAGGCCTCCGAGCTCCGCGCCTTCGAGGACCGGCTGCGGCAGGAAGCGGAGCTGCCGGAGGAGGTCTACCGGCTGCTGGACCTCTTGCCCTCGCGGATGCACGTCATGGACGCGCAGCGGACGGTGCTGTCCTACCTGGCAGGGCTGGAGGACCCGGCGGAGCTACAGGACACTTCCCCCGAGGCCGACCTGCGCAAGGGCGTGCGGGTGCTGGCCAGGATGCCGGCCCTGACCGCGAACGCCTACCGGGCCCTGCGGGGGCTGCCGCGGGTGCGGCCGGACCCCTCCCTGGGGTTCTCCGAGGGCTTCCTGTACATGCTGGTCGGCACCCGCCCCGACCCGGAAGCCGTGAGGGTCTTCGACGTGACCCTGACCTGCTACATCGAGCACGAGATGCCCAACTCGACGTTCGCGGCGCGCGTCATCGCCTCCACCCTCTCGGACCTGTACGGAGCCCTGGTGGGGGCTGCAGCCTCCCTGAAGGGTCCGCTGCACGGCGGGGCCAACGAGGCGGTGGCGCACATGCTGTTGGAGATCCTCGAGGCGGGCGGGTCGGCGCGGGCCGAGCAGTACGTCCTGGACCGGCTGCGGAGGGGCGAACGGATCATGGGGTTCGGGCACCGGGTGTACATGCGGCGCCCGGACCCGCGGGCGGTCTTCCTGCGGGAAGCCCTCCCCGGGCTCGCGGGCCGCAGGCCGGAGGGGGAGGAGTTGCTGCGGATCTACGGCGTCGTGGAGGCCGTGATGCGGCGGGAGAAGGGGCTGCACCCGAACGCCGACTACCCCGTGGGGCTCCTCTACTACCTGCTGGGGATCCCCATCGAGCTGTACACGCCCATCTTCCTGGCGGCGCGCACCGCAGGCCTGGTGGCGCACGTGGCGGAGCAGCACGGGGACAACCGTCTCTTCCGGCCTCGGGTGCTGTACCAGGGCCCCCGAGGCCTGCGGCCGTAGAACTCACCACCACGAGTCCACCTGGGGTCCGTACAGGGCCCGCAGGGCCCGCCGGTCCTGCGGACGCCCGCGTGCGAGCCACCGTCGGTAGCGGCGCAGGATCCGCTCGTGGCGCCTGTCCGAAGTCTCAAGGCGGCGGTGCGGCATCCTCCGCAGCGCCCGCTCCACCGCCCACACGTGACCTTCCCCCAGCCGCCAGTCCACCCGTACGAGCTCGTCCAGGTCCGCCACCCCGTAGCCCACGATGCGGCCGGAGCCGTCCACGTAGGGGTCCACGTAGCTGTAGGCGAGGTCCCGCAGCGTGCGGAACACCGGCCGCCGGCCGTGGAGGCCCGCGTCCCTCGACTTGGCCACCGCTCCCCACCGCCCGGAGTGCTGGAAGACGAACACCACGTGGTCCAGGCCGTCCTGAGACTCCAGGTCGAGCACGAGGGGCGGGTAGCCGTGCCAGTCCAGCACGGCGGCGGCGGCCAGCACTGCCTCCAGGCAGTGAGCCTCCCCGTATCGCACGACCCCTCGGAAGGTCCGGAGGGTGGGACCTTGCCGCTCCCAGTTGTACGGCAGCGACCGCAGCCAGGCCTGGACCTGGCGGGGCGTGCGGTACTGCCGCAGGACCGCCCGCTCCTCGGCCGTGAGGCGTTCCCACGGAGGCGTTTTGCGCATCCCTTGCGCCATCGTACACGATCTGGATAAGATTCTACATGAGAATGAATCTAGATTCCGGACACCTGGCGGCGCTCCGGGAGCGCCTGGCCCGCGCGGGCCACCGGCTCACGCCCCAGCGGTGGGCCGTCTGGGCGGTGCTCCAGCGCCTGGGCGATCACCCCTCCGCAGAAGGTCTGTACCGGGCGGTGCGGCGTCGGCACCCCATGGTGAGCCGCGCCACCGTGTACAAGACCCTGGAGGTGTTGGTACGGGTCGGCCTCGTGGCCCCCCTGCCCACCGCGGACGGGGTGACGCGGTTCGATGCGGGCGGGCCGCACGTGAACTTTGAATGCCTGCGCTGCGGGCGGATCGAGGACGCCCACGACCCCACAAGCCTCCTGGCGCTGGACCGCCTGGCGCGCCGGGTGGGCTTTGCGGCGTATCCGGCCGTGGTGGTGCGGGGGGTCTGCCAGCGGTGCCGCACCGGGTCTGGCGTGGCCCGGGGTACCCGCCTGCGTGCCCGGAATCCACAGGGGAGGGTGTGAGATGGGTGAGAAGGCGCGTGCCATCGTAGACCTGGACGTGGAGGAGCTCATCGGCGAACTGCGGCGTGCGTACCTGGACGAGCTCCTGGCCTTCTACTCGTACTGGATCACCGCGCAGGTGGCGGAAGGCTGGCACGGCGAGGAGCTCGTGGAGCACTTCGAGGAGGAGGCGAAAGACGAGCTCGGGCACGCCAGCAAGCTGGCCCGCCGCATCGTGGAGCTGGGAGGCGACCCCGTGGTGCACCCGAAGGAGTGGGAAGCGGGGGCCAACGGACCCTGGACCGCGCCCCGCAAGGACTGGAGCGACGCGGACGGCATGGTGGAGGACCAGATCCGGGCGGAGCGCAACGCCATCGAGGCGTACCACCGGCTGGCCAAGCGCACCTTCGGGAAGGACCCGGTGACTTACCAGCTCGCGACCGAGCTGCTGGCGGACGAGGTCCGGCACGAGGAGTTCCTCGAGAACCTCCTGGGGCGGCAGAACCGCAGGCGCTGAGCCCCGTCTGCGGCAGGGAAGCGGGCGCGCTCGGGCGAAGCTCCCCGAGGGCCGGACGAGGCGCGGACGAAGAGCCTGCCCGGGGCAGGCCCAGGAGCGTAGACGCACGAGATGGCCCGACGGAGCCGTCCTGACCGGCGGTCGAGGGTCCCCCGGCTGCTCGCCTGGGGGCTGGTCCTCGCTCTGGCCGGAGTCCCCGCGCTGGCTCAGCCCGCGCCGCCCAGCGTCGTGGTCAACGGCCGCACGGTGGCCACGGACCCTCCCGCGAGCTTCCAGGGCGGGGTCCTCTTCGCGCCCCTAGAAGGCCTATTGGAGCCTTACGGAGCCCGCTCCGAGTGGGACCCGACCACGCGCACCGCACAAGTGCACGGCCCCCGGGGAACCCGGGTGGTTCTGCGCAGCGGCGACCGCTACGCCACCGTGGACGGAGAGCTGCGGCCTATGCCCGCCGCGCCGCAGGTCCAGGGCGCTAAGCTGCTCGTGCCCGTGGAGTTCCTGTTCCGCGCCCTGGGTGCGTGGGTCAAGTGGGAGGAGTCGGAGCGGACCCTGCACGTGGCGTCCCAGGTCCTCCGGCTGGTCTTCGAACCCACGCCCGGGGGCCTGCGGATGCAGGTGGACGCCACCGGCCCGGTACAGGTCCGAACCACCAGCCTCAGCCAGCCGGACCGGCTGGTGGTGGACCTGGTGAACGCCGTGTCCCGCATCGAGACCCGGGAGGTGACCCTGGGGCAGCTCGGGGTCCAGCGGGTGCGGGTGGCACAGTTCCAGACCAAGCCGTACGTCACGAGGGTCGTCCTGGATCTGGAGGCGGCGCTCGACGTGGAGGTGGCGTCGTCCGCGCCGGCACCCGTCCTGATGCTCCGGCCGCGGGCGGCCGCGCAGACCACGGGGCCTTCCGCGCCCGCGCCGTCGGCGGCACCCTTCCAGAGCCCTACACCGGCTGCGCCGCCTTCACCACCCCCGAGCCCGGAACCCGCGGCGGGGACCTCTGGCCCGCGGATCTTGGAGGTGGCGGTCGAACGCCAGGTCGGGCGGATCCGTATCGTCGTGGTGGGCGACCGGCCTCTGGACTACCAGGTGCGGGAGCTACCGGACCCCGACCGTCTGGTGGTGGACATCCCCGGCGTGTTCGTGCCCGTCAAGCAGGAGCTGAACCCGGGCGGGCCGGTGGAGGTGGTGCGGGCTGCGCAGTTCCAGACGGACCCGGACGTCGCTCGGATCGTGGTGCAGTGGCAGGTGCGGAGCCGGTACGAGGTGGTGACGGAGGAGGGCGGGAACCGGCTCGTGGTGGTCGTGGACGAGCTGCCGGTGGCGGTCGCGCGCGGAGGCCACCTGGTGGCCATCGACCCTGGGCACGGCGGCAAGGACCCGGGCGCGATCGGCGCCACGGGGCTTGTGGAGAAGGACGTGGTGTTGGACGTCGGGCTCCGACTGCGCGAGGCCCTCCACCGGCAGTCCGTGCGCACGGTGATGACCCGGGAGACCGACGTGTTCGTGGACCTGGCGGACCGCGTGGCCATTGCCATGCGCTCCGGGGCCACGGTGTTTGTCAGCGTGCACGCCAACGCCACCACGCGAGGGGTGATCCGCGGCGTGGAGACCTACTACCTCAGGCCCCACAGCCTGCTGCTGGCCACATGGGTGCAGGAGGAGCTGGGCCGCAGTCTCGGCATCCCCGACCGCGGCGTGCGCACCGCGAACTTCAAGGTCCTCCGCGACAGCCCGGTGCCTGCGGTGCTGGTGGAAGTGGGTTACCTGACCAACGTGGAGGACGAGGCGCTGCTGCGCACCCCGGCTTTCCGACAGCGGGCCGCGGAGGCCATCGCACGGGGCGTGGCGCGCTTCGTGTCCCACGTGCCGGCTCCGCAGCCCTGAGGAGGAGGGAGCGGTGCGGTTGACGGTGCTCGGCCGGTCCGGAGGCTATCCCCGCCCCGGCGAGGCGTGCTCCGGGTACCTGGTGGAAGCGGTGGGCCGGAGGGTCTTGCTGGACCTGGGCCACGGCGTGCTGTCACGCCTGCTGCTCCGGACGGACGCCTTCGGGCTCGACGCGGTGGTCCTCTCGCACCTCCACCCTGACCACGTGGCGGACCTACCCGCCCTGCGGGTGGCGTTGCGGTGGGGTAGGCGCCCGCCGGAAGCGAAAGCGCGCCTGCGGGTCCTCGCGCCCGAGGCCACGCCTGCGTACCTGGCGTACGTGGCGGGAGAGGAAGCGCTGGAGGAGTTCGAGTTTTGGGCTATCCGGGAGGGCGGACCTGTGGAGGCGGCGGGGCTGCAGCT